>NZ_JACVVH010000015.1:0-109317 GCF_016647865.1 Pseudomonas sp. S60
TGGCCTCAAGGCTGCTAGCTGAAACTGTCCAACTTTTGTGGGGCAGTCCATCACTGTGGGAGCGGCTTCAGCCGCGAACACCGGCAAAGCCGGTGCCAAACACCGCGCTGTCTGCTTCGCGGGTAAACCCGCTCCCACAGGGATTGCACCAATTTTGAGATCTTGTGGAAGACAGTTGCTCTCACAATGGGCGTGGGTTGCCTGCGAAGCAAGTTGTCTGCCTAGCAGCCACGGTGCTAGGGCTGTTCACCCCGCCTTTAAGGGCCGCGCCCCACAGCCACCCGCACTTTTTCCATTTTCGGCGCTCTATCCTAGGCCCAGGCCGCTGCGATCCCCGCGTGGCCGCCGATTTCGACCCGGTGCCGATGGTTGCGTGCAAGCCCCACCTGTTACTCCGCCTGCTGCTGGCAGGTGCCCTCACATGCCTGTGCGCCTGCAGCCATCAGCAGGGGCGTGATATCGTCACCCAGTTCAGTGACGGCAAACCCAGCGAGCTGTTCCAGACCAGCGTAGACCGGCTGGCCACCTTGGCGATGCGCGACAACCTGCAAAGCCTGTACCTGCTGATGAACAAGCTGTACCTGCGCAACCCCAGCCAGTGGAAGCTGTCCGGCTACCTGGATGCCGCCACCGCCGAGCGGCAGATCCGTATTGCCATCGAGCAACGCCAGCCCCTGCCGCAGCTGGGTAACCGCCGCGACCTGGCGGCCCTGAGCTACGCCCTGAGCCCCGAATTTCGCGGTGACCGTGTGGGCGCCTTCATCTATGCCATTGGCAGCATGCTGATCACAGCGCACGGTGGGCGCACCGAGTTCTACATCACCGACACCATCGACCCGCTGTTCGTCAACAACGCCGCGCGCAACATCGAGAAGGCCACCTGGATGCTCAGCCAGCGCCAGGATGCCAATGGCGTACTGCTGTTGTTCTCCAACGAACTGTCAGAAGAGGGCAGCAACCTGAGCTTTGCCGTGGAGTTTGGCAAGGTGGTGGCCCGCCTTGACCTGCTGGCCGAGCTGCTGGATGAGCGCTACCGCCGTATTGGCCTGAACTATGCGCAGAGTTTGTTGCTGATGAACTTCCTGCCGGTGCAATGACTGTGGCCTGGGGCCTACAGCAACGCCTGGATGGCCTTGCGGTAGCGCTGGCCCGCCAGGCTCATGCTGTTGTTGTGGGTGGCGCCAGGTACCAGCAGCAAGGTCTTGGGCTCTTGCGCTGCTTCGAACAGTTGCTGGCTGAAGCGTGATGGCACGTAACGGTCGTCCAGCCCATGCACCAGCAGCACCGGCACCCCCACTTCGTGAATCTTGTTCAGCGAGTCGAATTTCTGCGACATCAGCCAGCGCACGGGCAGTGAAGTGTTGGCCACCACGGCGGCCACATCGCCGAGCGAGGTGAAGGTGGACTCCAGAATCAGCCCCCGTGCCGGGGCGACGGCCGCCTTGTGGCGTGCATCACGGGCCAGCTCGCTGGCCAGTTCCACCGCCACCGCGCCACCCAGTGAATGGCCGAAGATCAGCCGCTTGGCAGGGTCCGGCTGCAGCTGGGCGAACCGCTCCCAGGCAATGCGCGCATCCTCGTACACGGTGGCCTCCGAGGGCAGGTCGCCGCGGCTACGGCCAAACCCGCGGTAATCCACGGCGAGCACCGAAAAGCCCATGGCATGTAACTGCTCGATGCGAAACAGCTGGCCGGTGAGGTTCCAGCGCACGCCGTGCAGGTACAGGATGGCCGGGGCGTTGGCGCGCTGTGCGGGCCACCACCAGGCGTGCAGGCTCTGGTTGTCGGTGAAGGTACGCGGGCGCAGGTCCAGTTCCTGGATGCCGCTGGGCAGGCCATGGAACCAACTGGCCTGGCCCGGCTCGATACGGAACACCAGTTCCCGTTCCTTGTGTTGCAACACGGAGCAGCCGGCCGGCAGCCCGAGCAGCAACAGGGCGGCGCACAGCCAGCTGAACCAGCGGCGGCGCAGGTGGGCAAACATAAAAGTAGGCATGCGGGCTTTTTATCAAATGCACTGCCCCGAATGTGAGAAAAGTTACCGAACGGCCGCACCGCTTGTTTGCAAGCTGTTTCGGCACGTGCCTGAGCGACCCCGCAATTGCACTGGGCGCCCGTATGCAGGTAGCGTGCGCTAATACCCCCTGACAAAGGCCTTCCCTTGGACTCCATCACCCAAGCCGTTCTAGGTGCGGCGCTGCAAGGTACCGTACTGGGCCGCCTCCAGGGCCGCCGTTCGCTGCTCTACGGGGCAGCGCTGGCAACGGTGCCCGACCTGGACGTGGTCATCCGCTATGCTGACCCGGTGTCACGGATGACCTACCACCGTGGCTTTTCCCACTCCCTGTTCGTGCTCACCGGCCTTGCGCTGTTGTTGGCATGGCTGGTCAACAAACGCTGGCCTGGCAAGGGCTATACATTGCCCAGGCTGTTCCTGGCGTTCTGGCTGGTACTGGTAACCCACCCTGTGCTCGATGCCTTCACCGTGTATGGCACCCAGTTGTTCTGGCCATTGCAACTAACCCCACAAAGCTGGGCGGCGGTGTTCATCATCGACCCGGTCTACACGCTGCCACTGCTGGGGGCGGTGCTGTACGCAGCCAGCAAGGGGGTGACGTTGAAAGCCACCCGCCTGATGGCCCTGGCACTGGCATTCAGCACCGCCTACTTGGGTTTTGGCCTTGGCAGCCGCATGGTGGCTGAGCACCGCTTCCAGGCCGCACTGAATGCTCAGGGCATACAGGCCAGTGAAGTGCGCGCGGTCCCGATGGCCTTCAACAGCCTGGTGTGGCGCGTGCTGGCCAAGGCGCCCGGTGGCATCTACTACGAAGGCGTCAGCAGCCTGTTCGACCGCGGCCCGCCAGAAATGCAGCGCCTCACCCGCCACCTGCCGTTGGCCGAGGTATTGGCGAACGACCCGTTGCACCAACGGTTACGTTGGTTCACTGACGACTGGCTGCGCTATGACCAGGTGGGCCGCACGCTGGTGGTGACCGACCTGCGCATGGGGACGCCGGGCAACTACAGTTTCCGCTTCGACTTTGCCCACCTGGATGACCAGGGGCAGTGGGTGATCCAGGTGCCTACCGCGCACCAGGCAGGCGGCCCCGGGTCCATGTTCAACGGGCACGACCTGGCCCTGATCTGGCGGCGCATAGTCGCCCAGCAACCACCGGTCCCCCTGGCCAGCTGGACCTCTCGCTACCTGGGCGTGCAGCCTCCTGAAACCGGGCATTGACCCATGCGCGCACCCGGCCTGGACCTGGTGAAATGGCTGGCGATGCTGACCATGGTCGCCGATCACCTGCGCTTTGTCTGGCCGCAGGCCGACGGGCTGTTCGTGGTCGGGCGCATGGCCTTTCCTTTGTTTTGCCTGGCCATTGCGGTAAATGTGGCCAGGAATGAGGCGGGGCCGCTCTGTACCCGCAGCAACCTGCGGTACCTGGGTTTGATGCTGGTGTTTACCGTGCTGTCGGAACCGGTGTATCGCTGGCTGGACAGCGGGTCATTGACGTTCAGCATCATGCCAACGCTGGTGTTGGGGCTGCTGGTTGCCTGGGGTGTGCACTATCAACAGGGCTTGGCACGCCTACTGGGGCTTGCAGCACTGATAAGCGGCTGGCTGGCAAACGATCGGTTGATGTATGGCTTGCCGGGGGTGCTGCTACCCGCCGGCTGGCTGCTGGCACGTCGGCACGGTGGCGCTGGGTGGTTAGTGCCATGCCTGCTGGCCATGGCGGGGAACTTGACCAATGGCTGGTTGCGTGAGCATTTGCTGGCGCCGTTTACGTGGCTTGTGCTCACCACGGCACTGTTTTCAATCCCATTAGGGGTTGGCTTACTGCGCTGTACCAGGCCCGAAATACCGGCCGTGGGGCGGTGGGGGTATGCGTTTTACCCAGGGCACCTCGTGCTGATCAAGCTGATGGGTGGGGGTTAGGCTCACCGTGGTGGGTGGGCCGACGCTGGCAAGCCGGCTTGGGAGCCGGAACGCCAGCGGTCATCGGCTTCAACTGACGGGCACCACGATCAACTCAAGGGCTTCGGCCAGGTCCAGCGGCCGCCTCATACGCTGCGACAGCACCATCATCGCATCGGCATAACCCTTGGCGATCACGGCCTGCACTTGCCCAGCCGTACACTGCAGGGCAATGAAGTCACCCGATTCCGGTGCCCCCACGTACTCCATCTGGTCCCACGTCTGCGCATGCCCCAGCCTTTCGTAGCGCTGGCCATGATGGAAGGTCCAGAAGTAGGGCACATCTGCGTAGTGCCGCTTCTCACCGAGCATGTTCGCTGCCGCGATCACCCCGTGCTGCTGGGCCAGGCGCCAGTGCTCGATACGTACCGCGTGGCCTGAGAGCGGAAAGGTGGCAATGTCGCCTGCAGCCCACAGGCCGTCGGCCACGCGCATTTCACCATTGGCCTGCAGCGACTTGTCATCCGCCAGCGCCACGCCCTGGATGAAGCTTGTGACGGGCTCGACCCCGGTACCCAGCAGTACCATCGCGGTGGCCAACCGTTCACCTGTGCTCAGCAACACGGCTTGCGCCTGTTCATCGCCTTCAATTGCAACGACATCTGCCGGGCCGTGAAAGGTGACGCCCTTGCTTTGGTGCAGCGCACGGATGCTTTTACCAATTCGCTCGCCCAGTTGTTTGGCCAGGGGCACTTCGTGGCGGCTCACCACATGCACCTGGGCGCCGTACTCGCAGAGCGCCGAGGCAGCCTCCAGGCCGATGAAACCATCGCCGACGATAACCACGGGCTCCCCCGGGGTGGCTGCGTCGAGCAATTGCTCGGCGTCATCGCGGGTACGCAAGGTATACACGCCGGCAAGCGTGCTACCTGGCACGTCCACGCGCTTCGGCTTGGCGCCCGTCGCCACCAGGCAGGCGTCATAGTCGATGCTCTGCCCGTCAGCCAGCAGCAGCTGGCGTTTCTGGCTGTTCAGCGAGCGCACCTTGGCGTGCTTGCGTTCCAGCTGACCCTTGCGCAGGTCATCGGGCTCCAGCAACGCGGGTACTTCGTCAGGCGGCATTTTACCGGCAAGTACAAATTTGCTGAGTGCCGTGCGGTCATAAGCGGGGTGGCGCTCCTGGTCAATCCACACCAGGCGGCCGGCGAAGCCTTGATCCAACAGTGTGGCGACCGCCGCAGTACCTGCCGCGCCGGCACCAACCACCACGAAGCAGCGGGCATCGCTGCGCCGGGCTGGCTGGGGCTTGGGCATCGGGCGATCATCCACCCATACCCGTGCGTCCTGGACCCAGGCCTTGTAGCGTTGCAAGCCCGTGAGTGCCGGCGGCTCGCAGACTGCGCCATCGCCAAGGGCAAACGCGGCCTTGTGCCACGGGCAAATCAGCATGCCGTCACAGACACGGCCTTCGTCGAGCGGGGCGCCGGCATGGGGGCAGGTGCCTTGGAAGGCGTGTACCTGGTCACCTTGGCGCAGCAGGATGAGCTCTTCACTGCCAGCCTGCACACGCAGGGGGCGCTGATCATCGAGGTCGCTCAGATGGGCTACGGCGTGGTGGGTCATGGGCGTTTCTCCAGGGAGGGGCTCTGGAGGTTATGACGCCGGTCGGGGGAGGGTGATGCGTTGGGCTGACGACCGGCAGGGATGTTCCGTCTGTAGGATGGAGCGCCGCACGCGCGGCGCTCTATCTTCCAGGCGCTGAAACTCTACCGGTGAACACCGCCTACCACACCACTCCGGGTAACCCGCAGGGCCACCAGGCTGCCCAGCACGATCAGTGCCGCCAGGGAATACAGCGCAGCGTCGGTCGAACCGGTCTGGTCCTTGATGAAGCCCACCAGATACGGGCTGAGGAACCCGGCCATCTGGCCCACCGAGTTGATGATGGCCAAGCCTGCGACGGCGGCGCCTGCGCTCAGCAGGGCAGTGGGCATCGGCCAGAACATCGGCAGGCCGGTCAGTGCGCCCATTGTGGCAATGGACAGGCCCAGAATGGCGATGGTCGGCGTGCCGGCGAAGTTCACCGCGATCAGCAGCCCCGCGGCGCCCATCAGCATCGGGACGACAAGGTGCCAGCGCCGCTCGTTGCGCAGGTCGGCCGACCGGCCACACAGAATCATGAACACACCGGCCAGCAGGTACGGAATGGCACTGAGCCAGCCGATCAGCAGCGGGTTGTCGAAGCCCATGTTCTTGATGATCGACGGCAGCCAGAAGTTGATGGCGTAAACGCCACTCTGGATGCAGAAGTACACGAAACCAAACGTCCAGATCAGCGGGTTGGTCAACACCGCCCGCACAGTGTCGCCAGAGGTGCGGGGCTTGGCGTCGGCGTCGGCCTGCAGGTCGGCGGCGATCAGCTGGCGTTCGCGGGTACTCAACCAGTGGGCATTCTGGTGGCCATCACTGAGCAGGAACACCGCCAGCGCACCCAGCGCCACGGTCGGCAGGCCCTGAATCAGGAACATCCACTGCCAGCCGGCCAGGCCGTGCTGGCCGGCGGCGAAATGCTCGAGAATCCAGCCGGAGAACGGCCCACCCAGCAACCCCGAAACCGGGATGGCCGACATGAACAGGGCCATGATGCGGCCCCGACGCGCTGCCGGGAACCAGCGCGAGAGGTACAGCACCACGCCGGGGAAGAAGCCCGCTTCGGCAGCGCCGGTGAGCAGGCGCAGGGCATAGAACTCGGTGGGCGTGGTGACGAACAGCAGGCAGGTGGACAAGCTGCCCCAGGCGATCATCATCAGGGCAATCCAGCGCCGCGGGCCGAAGCGGTTGAGCGCCAGGTTGCTGGGCAAGCCGCACAGCACGTAGCCGATGAAGAAGATGCCGGCGCCGAGGCCGTAGATGGTTTCGCTGAAGTTGAGCGCGTCGAGCATCTGCAGCTTGGCAAAGCCGACGTTGACGCGGTCCAGGTAGTTGAACAGGTAGCAGATGAAAATGAACGGAATCAACCGCAGAGTAATGCGCCGGTACAGTGCGTTACGCTCGGTGTCCGTGCCGTGGTCAGGGGCGGGGCTGTGTGCCATGATCGGGTTCTCTGTTGTTATGGTTGTCGCCGCGTCGCCTGTGCCGGCGCTCGCCCCACCGAGTCTCGGGGACGGCGGCATGCCTGTCTTTGTGCTTTTGCACAGCACCGGCCAGCCACTGCTGTGCCCTGGCCCAATCGCTCGCTTGCAAGGACCCTTGAATGTTCGAACTCGACCACGACCTGGCGCAGGATATTGTCGACCGGGCGATGGCCATTCTGCCATGCAACGTCAATGTCATGGACAGCCAGGGGCTGATTCTGGGGAGTGGCGAGCCTGAGCGGGTGAACACCCGCCACGAAGGTGCGCAACTGGTGTTGGCCAACGGGCGCATCGTCGAGCTGGATACCGATGCTGCACGCTGCCTGAAGGGCGTGCAACCGGGCGTGAACCTGCCGCTGATGCTCGATGGCCGGCTGATGGGCGTACTGGGCCTTACCGGAGACCCGCACCAGGTGCGGACCTACGCCGAACTGGTGCGCATGACTGCCGAAATGCTGCTGGCCCAGCGTCACCTGCAGGCCGATCAGCAATGGCGCCGTCAGCGCTGCGATGACCTGCTGGCGTTGCTGCTGGGTGGCGCGGGCGATTCGCCACGGCTATTGGATGAAGCGCGGCAACTGGGCCTCAAGCCTCAGCTGCCGCGGGTGCCGTGCCTGTTTGAACTGGCCTCGGGCCCTGACGCCGAGGCGCTGGCCGCCTGGCTGATAAGCCGCTACCCCGACAGCTGGTGCGTGAGCCCTGCGCGCCAATCGCTGCTGTGGTGCCGCCCGGCAGGCGCGGCGCTGGATGAAGCACGCCTGCTCGAACGCCTGCAACGCCATGGCTGGGTTGTCGAGCGCCTGGCGCTTGGCAGCGTGGCCCAGGGGTTGGAGCAACTGCGCCGGGGCTATCGCCGGGTCCGCGACCTGCTCGCCTACGGCAGGGAAGTGCTGCCCGGCGAACAGTTATTGAGCCTGCACCGCTACAGGCTGCCGGCAATGCTGTGGCGCCACCGCAGCGATGACGCCCTGGACGAGCTACTGGAGCCGCTGCAACGCATCCGCGCCAAGGATGGCAACGGCCAGTTGCTTGCTACCTTGCGTGCCTGGTGTGCCCATGACGGGCAGAGCCAGGCCTGTGCCGACGCGCTGGGCATCCACCGCAACAGCTTGCGCTATCGCCTGGAGCGCATCGCCGAGCTGGGCGAGGTGGACCCGCTGCGCATGGAGGGCATGCTCAGCCTGTACCTGGGTTTGCAGTTGCTGCCCGCTGGCTGACCAGCACAGGCAGTTGCCCAAACTACCTCCGCGCAGCGTTGTGCATTTGACTGAGGCCGCTGGCGTTGCCAGGTGTCAGCATGCCGCTATCAGGACAGGAGTATCACCATGAAAATCGTCATCGCGCCCGACTCGTTCAAGGACAGCCTCGACGCGGCTGGGGTAGCCCGTGCCATTGCCAACGGCCTGCGCGAGGCGCTGCCCAAGGCCGAATTGATCGAGTGCCCGATGGCCGACGGAGGTGAGGGCACCATGGAGGCCATCCTGGCGGCAAGCGACGGCGAATTGCGCCGGAAGACCGTGCGTGGGCCATTGGGGCACAAGGTGGAGGCAGGGTGGGGCTGGCTGCCGCAGAGCCGCACCGCAATCATTGAAATGGCCCAGGCCAGCGGCCTCCAGTTGGTGCCTACCGGTCAGCGGGATGCCTGCCGCAGCAGCACATGGGGCACCGGTGAGTTGATTGCGGCAGCGCTGGCGGCTGGGGCCAGGCGTGTGGTGTTGGCGATTGGGGGCAGTGCCACCAACGATGCTGGCAGTGGCATGTTGCGGGCACTGGGCCTGCGCTTGCTGGACGCCCACGGGCAACCGCTGGTTGAGGGTGGTCTGGGCTTGGCAGGCCTGGCCAGGATCGACGCCAGCGACCTCGACCCACGCTTGGCCGAGGTGCAGTTCGAAGTCGCCGCAGACGTCGACAACCCACTGTGCGGCGCGCACGGTGCATCGGCGATTTTCGGGCCGCAAAAAGGTGCCAGCCCCGAGCAGGTGCAGGCGCTGGACAAGGCGCTCGGCCATTTTGCCGACCATTGTGCGCGCCTGCTGGGCCAGGATGTGCGCGACTTCCCGGGGTGTGGCGCCGCAGGCGGCATGGGCTTTGCCGCCAGGGCGTTCATGGGCGCGCAATTCCGCCCGGGGGTAGAGGTTGTGGCCGAACTGACGGGGCTGGATGCCTTGGTTCAGGGCGCGGACCTGGTCGTGACGGGCGAAGGCCGTTTCGACGCCCAGACCCTGCGCGGCAAAACGCCCATGGGCGTGGCGCGGGTCGCCCAGCGCCATGGCGTGCCGGTAGTGGTGCTGGCAGGTACGTTGGGGGAGGGCTACCAGCAACTCTACGCCCACGGGGTAGACGCTGCGTTTGCGTTGGCTGACGGGCCGATCAGCCTGGATCAGGCCTGTGCCGATGCGGCCCGGCTGTTACAGGCCCGCGCCTGCGATATCGGCCGCCTGTGGCAGTGTGCTCGCCAGTGGTCCGTCAGGGCGTAAGGGCCGGCAGTGGGCTGGCCGGCAGCAGGGCGAGTTCACCGAAACGCTGCGTGGCGTCGATGTAGCGCAACGCAGACTTGGCATCTTTCCAGCCCACATAGCTCATCAGCGCCTTGAGCTCCCAGCCGTTGGCCGTGGCCCAAGTGGCGAAACCGCGGCGCAGGGAATGCCCCGTGTACAACGCCGCCGGCACCCCGGCGCGCTCGAGCATGCGCCGCAACACGCCGACCAGGCTGTTGCTGTTGAGCGGGGCATCGCCCAGGTTGCCCCAGCGGTCGAGCTTGCGGAACACCGGGCCGTGGGCAATGCCCGCCACCTCCAGCCATTGCAGGTACGCCGTTACCGGGCACAGCGCCTTGAGGGCAGGGGTGCGGTGCTGCACCCCCAGCGCCTCTCTGTCACCTTTGCTGCGTGGCAGAAACAGGGTGATGCCGACACCGGGTTCGGCCTGAATGTGCTCCACCCGCAGCCGCGCCAGTTCATCCCCGCGAAAACCGCGCCAGAAGCCCAGCAGCAACAGGGCGCTGTCACGCCTCGCCCGCCGCAATGTGTGCAGGTCATGCTGTTCGCGGGCCAGGCGTGCCTCCTGCTCAAAGCAGCCCACTGCGGTTTGCAGGTGCTGCAACAGCAACGGCGCCGCCTGCCGTGGCGGCGCGGGGTGGAGGGTGCGGATACCGCGCAGCACCTGGCGCACCAGCGGCGCTTTGGTAGGGTCGGGAAAGCCTTGGCTGATGTGCCACTGGCTAAGCGCTGCCAGGCGCTGGCGCAACGTGCTCACCGCGTGCTGGCTGGCGTGATCGGCCAGGTAGCGGGCAATGCTGTCGGCCGTGGCCGGCAGGAAGCCGCCCCAGTGGGTTTCAAAGTGGTCGATGGCCGCCTGGTAGCTGCGCCGGGTGTTGTCACGGGTGGCAGCGCGCAGGTAGAGGTCTATATCGGTCATGGTCCGGGGCCGGCGGGGTGTGCGAGGCTTATACGATACCTACAAAATGCGCGGGTGCGGTAATTGGGGCTGCCGGTATCAGTAAGCGACTTTTTCTTCCGCCTCTTTGAACGGGGCATACTCGCGCAACTGCGCATCGGACAGCGGGCGGCTGAAGTGATAGCCCTGGGCGATATCGCACCCGGCCAGCTTCAAACACACCACCTGCTCACGGGTTTCGACCCCCTCGGCCACCACTGCCAAGCCCAACCGCTTGGCCAGAATAATGGTGGACGAGACGATCGGGCTGTCGTCAGGGCTGTTGGACAGTGAGGCGATCAACGACCGGTCGATCTTCAACTTGCTCAACGGCAGCGAGTGCAGGTGGGCAAAGCCAGCGTAGCCGCGGCCAAAATCGTCCAGGCTGATGCCGAGCCCCGCCAGACGCAGCCGATGCAGGTGCTCAACCCCCGGGCCTTCGGGGTCCAGGATGGTGGTTTCGGTGATTTCCAGTTCCAGTTGCCCCGGTGCAATGCCATGGCTGTGCAACCCATCGAGCAGGCGGCTGGCGAAGTCCGCCTGGCGCAACTGCAGGGCGGACACATTCACCGCCAGGCGTGCCTCCCGCCCTTCGGCGGCCCAGCCCGCCAGCGCCTCGCAGGCCAGGCGCAGCACTTCCCAGCCCAGCTCGACAATAAAACCGCTGCGCTCGGCCAGGCCGATGAACCGGTCTGGGTAGAGCAGGCCGAATTCGGGGTGGTCCCAGCGTACCAGCGCTTCGTAACCCACCACCTGGTGGGTATCCAGATGGATCTGTGGCTGGTAGTGCAGCACGAACTGGCGCGCCGCCAACCCGTTGCCGAACGCCTGTTCCAGGGTAAACGCCTGAATATCCGCCAGGTTCAGCGACGGGTCGAAGAACCGGTACTGCGCACGCCCGGCCTGCTTGGCCGAATACATGGCTGCGTCGGCGCTGCGGATCAGGCTGTCGATGTCCTGGCCATCGCGCGGGCAGATGCTGACGCCAACGCTGGGGCTGGTGTTGACCTCCTGGCCGTCCAGGGCATAGGTGGCCGAGAGCCTGCGCACCAGCTCACCGACCCAGGCGTTGATCTGGTCTTCGCTGCGCTCGCCGGCCAGCAACACCACAAACTCATCGCCGCCGAAGCGCGACGCCTCGTCCCCGGGCTCCAGCAAGCGCTGAATACGTCCGGCAACGGCCTGCAGCAGCAGGTCGCCAATCTTGTGCCCCAACGAGTCGTTGATCGATTTGAAGCGGTCCATGTCGATGAACAGGATCGCCATCAACTGCCGCCGCCCACGCTGGCGGGTCAGGGCCAGCCCGGCCACCTCAACGAACTGGCGACGGTTGTGCAGGCCGCTGAGGTGGTCGGTGGCAGCGGCATGGCTGCTACGCCGGTGTTCGTCCTCCAGGCGGCCGATCAACTGCTGGTTGACCTGCTGGGCATGCTCCAGCGCGCTGAACGCTTCCTGGCGTTTACGTAGCAGGCGCAAGGTCCAGGCCAGGCTGGCAAGAATCATCAGGGTCATGCCCAGGTTCAGCCAGAACTGCCTGGCGTAGGCCAGCTGCGAAGGGGTGACGATTTCCGCCTGGGGTTGGCTCACCACCACGCTAAACCCGCGTTCGGGTACCCGCCTGTACAGGCTTTGATAGGCCTCGCCTACGCCGTACTGGGTGAGCAACCCGGCGTCTGCACCGCGGCTACTCAAGACCGGCTGCAGCGGGCTTTCGATAGCCGTCACACCGCGGCCATCGATGCGCAGGCGCTCCAACCCGTCATCCTGCACGAGGCTGACCCTGCCACCGCTTCCCAGGTCGACAGGGTGCAGCAGTTCTGCCAGGTAGAGGGGCTGCAACTGAAGCAGCACGACCTTGCCATTGTCGCCGCCAAGGGGCACCAGGGCCCTCAGGGCTGCGCGTTCATCAGGCAGTACTTGAGCCAGAAACGGCTTGGCACCGTATACCGCCAGTTGCCTTTCCAACTGCGCGAGCCAGGGCTTGGGCAGCTGGGCGGGGGCGTCGGGCAGGGTAGCCGATAGCAGGCGGCCGTGCCGGTCATAAAGGCCAAGGCGCTTGAATGCGGCGTCGTTGGCCTCGCTGCCGGTGGCTGCCTGACCACGGTCGAGTGCCTGGCGCAGGTTCTGGCCGATGATGCTGGCCAGGTTCAGGTGTTCAGCAGCTTTGGCCGCCAGCGCGTCTTGCCCGGCCGACGCTTTCTGCGAGATATGCAGCCCCCAAAGGAACGCCAGCGTGGCAGCACACAGCAACAGGATCAGCAGCCGTAGCAGGCTGGCGGAAGAAAGCGAACGACGAATCACTTCTGATAGTTCCCGACCCTGGGTGAGGCCACAACAATACGACAGGAAGATGACAGCACGGTGACTGGTGGCAATTAGCCTTTATTCTTTTGCCTGGCGCGGCGTGACAGGGGCACAAGCATTGCGGTATAGGTCTGCCATCCCTTGATCGAAGGCACTCTCATGACCGAACGTTTCAACCAGGCCTTGCGCCGCCAGTGCGGGCCAACCTGGTGCGCGGCCACCGGCCACCGTTTCGTGACTCAACTGTGCGACGGCACCCTGCCAGACCGCGTGATGATCGACTACCTGGTACAGGACCACCGTTTTCTCGACAGCTTCCTGACCCTGCTGGGCGCGGCCATCGCCACCGCAGACACCTTCGAGGCGCGCCTGCGCCTCGGGCGTTTCGCCGGGATGATTTCCAGCGACGAGAACACCTACTTCCTGCGGGCCTTCGACGCACTGGCTGTAAGCCCGGCCCAACGCAGCGAGCCGGCGGATACGGTGCCCACTGCAGGGTTCAAGGCGATCATGCGCGAGGCGGCCGCCACCCGGTCGTATGCTGCAGCGCTGGCAGTGCTCAATGTGGCCGAAGGCCTGTACCTGGATTGGGCGCTGAAGGCACCGAAGCCGCTGCCGCAGCACTTTGTGCACGCCGAGTGGATCACGTTGCACGACAACCCCGCTTTTCAGGCCTTCGTTGCCTTTCTCCAGGCGGAACTTGACCGCGTCGGCCCGGCCGAAGCTGCCCTGGCTACGGACTTCTACCAGCGCACCGTAGCGCTGGAATTGGCATTCTTCGACGCCGTTTATCCGGAGGGCCAATGAGCATGGATATCTTCGCGCGCTTGAAAGCGGCCGCCACACCGCAGTGGCAGCGTTACGTGGACCACGACTTCGTGCGCCAGATGGGCGAGGGCACTTTGAGCGAGGCGGCGTTTCGTCATTACCTGGTTCAGGACTACCTGTTTCTGATCCAGTTCGCCCGGGCCTGGGCGCTGGCCGCCTACAAGAGCCGGCGCCCGGCGGATATCCGCGCAGCCCAGGCCGGGTTGGCAGCGATTCTGGACGAAACCGACCTGCACCTGCGCTTGTGCGCCCGGTGGGGCCTGAGCCAGGCGGATATCGAAGCGGCAGCAGAACACCCGGCCACCGTGGCCTACACCCGCTACGTGCTGGACTGCGGGGCGGCCGGCGACCTGCTGGAGCTGCACGTGGCACTGGCGCCGTGCGTGATCGGCTACGCCGAAATCGGCCAGGCGCTGGCCGAGCAGGTCGGTGACCTCAGCCAACACCCGTATCGCGAGTGGATAGGCGAGTACGCCGGGCCGGCATATCAGGCGGTGGCCGCGGCGGCGCGTACGCATCTGGACGAACTGGCCACCCGCAGCATGACCGAACAACGCTTCGCCGAGCTGGTGGGCACTTTCGCCCAGGCGTCGAGCCTGGAGGCGGATTTCTGGCAAATGGGGCTGGACGCAGCCTGAGCCCAGAGGGCAACCTGCCCGGCACGCAACCCCAGGTAGTGAACGAGGAGCAACGGCATGAACGTCATCAACGCCCGCCTGCGTGGCCGGCCTGGCCTGTTTCGCATCGAATTGAACGGTGCCGCCATCGCCGCCATCGTGCCCCAGCCCGACGTAGTCGCGCCTGGGGCTGCCGGTGACCTGGACGCGGCGCAGAACCTGGTAGTGCCGCCCTTCGTCGAGCCGCACATCCACCTGGACGCGACGCTGACGGCGGGGGAGCCGGAGTGGAACATGAGCGGCACCTTGTTCGAGGGGATCGAGCGCTGGGCACAGCGCAAAGAAACCACTACCCACGACGACATCAAGGCCCGGGCCAAGAAAACCATCGACATGCTGGTGGACCACGGCATCCAGCACGTGCGTACCCACGTGGATGTCACCGAACCTGGCCTGGTCGCACTCAAGGCCATGGTCGAGGTCCGCGAGGACGTGCGCCACCTGGTAGACCTGCAGATCGTTGCCTTCCCGCAGGAGGGCATCGAGTCCTACCCCAATGGCCGGGCGCTCATGACCGAGGCGATTGCCATCGGTGCCGACGTGGTGGGCGGCATCCCGCATTTCGAGAACACCCGCGAGCAAGGCGTGGCCTCGGTGAAGTTCCTCATGGACCTGGCTGAGCGCAGCGGCTGCCTGGTGGATGTGCATTGCGACGAAACCGACGACCCGCAGTCGCGCTTTCTCGAGGTGTTGGCCGAGGAAGCACGGGTACGGCAAATGGGCCCCCGGGTTACGGCCAGCCATACCGTGGCGATGGGCTCCTACGACAACGCCTACTGCTCCAAACTGTTCCGCCTGCTGAAACGCTCGGGCATCAACTTCGTCTCATGCCCCACCGAGAGCATCCACCTGCAAGGCCGCTTCGACAACTACCCTAAGCGGCGGGGCGTGACCCGTGTCGCGGAAATCGACCGGGCCGGCATGAACGTGTGCTTCGGCCAGGACTCGATCGTCGACCCTTGGTACCCGCTGGGCAACGGCAACATCCTGCGCATTCTGGAAGCCGGGCTGCACATCTGCCACATGCTGGGGTACGAGGACCTGCAGCGCTGTCTGGACCTGATCACCGACAACAGTGCCCGCACCCTCAACCTGGGCGAGCGCTACGGCATCGAAGTGGGCAGGCCGGCCAACCTGTTGCTGCTGTCGGCGCCCGATGACTACGAAATGGTCCGTAGCCAGGGCCATGCGCTGGTGTCGATACGCCACGGGGAGGTGCTGATGCGCCGCACGCCGGCCCAGGTGCACAGGCGGGGCTGAAGCCAAGCCTAGCGGGGCACCTATAGATGGCCTGGCTAAGGCGCTGAGCCAGATCCGCCCGCTGCACAGCCCGCTATTCGCTGAGCCTGCATTCGCGGCTCCTGATGCCGCCTACGGCGGCTGATTGCTTCCATTCACCACCATCTAATCGATGCCCGCGCACGTCGGCGCATTCGCATGCGCGCCAGATACCGATGACAGCTTTCGGCCCCTTTAAGCCTAGAGCCTGGTCCCTACCACGCAAAATACCCCTCAAATTCGATAAGCCGTGATTATTCCACCTTAGCCTAGGCTTGAAATATGTACTCCAGTACCTCAGAATTGGTATGTAATTACATGCTACGTACAACAGTACAAAATAGTAGGAGATCCCATGGCCCGCGGTGGCATAAACAAGGTTGTGGTGCAGCAGGCCCGGCAGGCGCTGATCGCCAGGGGCGAGAACCCCAGCATCGATGCCATTCGTATCGAGCTGGGCAATACCGGCTCAAAAACCACCATCCACCGCTATCTCAAAGAACTCACTGGCCAGCAGCCCGTGGCCTTAGAAGGCGGCGCACCGATCAGCGAGGTGCTCAGCCGCATGGTCGGGCAACTGGCGACCCAACTGCAGGACGAAGCCGACCTCTCTATCGAACAGGCTGAGCGGGTGTTCACCGAGCAGCGCGAACACCTGGAACAGGAACTCGCCACCGTTCGCCAGGCCCTGGCCGAGGCCCAGCAACTGCATCAGATTGATGTCGCTGCATTGGCAGCGGAGTCCGAGAAGCTGCAAACCGCGCACAGCACGCTACAAACGGAGCAGTTGCGCAACGCCAGCCTGAGCCAGTCGCTGGGCGAGTTGCAGGTCCGCCTGGCAGACAAGGAAACACAGGTCAGTTCGCTGGAAGACAAACACCGCCATGCCCGCGATGCGCTTGAGCATTACCGCAATGCTAGCCGGGACCAGCGTGAGCAGGAGCAACGCCGGCATGAAGCGCAGCTGCAGCAGATGCAGGTGGAGGTACGCCAATTACAGCAGGGCATGGTGGTGAAACAGGACGAGCTCACCCGCCTGCACCGGGATAACGAACGGTTGCTGGGCGAGCACCGCCAGGCCTCGGGCGAGAGCCGCGCACAGAAAGAACTATTGGAGCAGCGCGATGCGCAAATCCAGGGCCTGCGCACCATGCTGGCCCAGGCACAGGGCAGCAGTGATGAACTGCGCCGTCAGCTTGCCGTACAGGTGCAAAGCCTGGAGGACGAGCGAGGCATCTGTACCGAGCAGGCCAATCAGCTTGCGCAGTTGCGCGTGCAATTGCAGGGTAGGGATGAGGCGTTGGCGCGGTGCGAGGCTGCGCGCAGTGCTGTGCAAGATTAATCAAACTTTCGTGGGCGGGTGGTTTCTTCAATAGGGCAGCCATTGGAGAATAACCATGACCGGTAACGACAAAGCACCGAACCCCCAGCAGGGGCCTCATTCTACTGATCACGCTGACAAGCCGGACGACCTCGGGTTTGATCCGGATTCACCCAGCGTCGACGACTCTCAAGTGGACCCTCAGGGCCCCGCCAAACCGCCGCGTGACGTAGAGAAAGACACTCAATAAAAAGGGCGGCCATCAGGCCGCCCCTTCAAAACACTGCCAAACGGCCTCGCACGCCCGTCAGGACTCGGCTTTTTTGGCTGCCTCGGCCTTTTTCGCTGCATCTACCCCAGCCGCCGACAGTTTGATCGGGTAGCTGAGGCTCACATTTTCATCGCCGTCCTTCAGCACGCTGCCGTCGTGGATCAGGCCTTCTTGCTGCAGCGACATGAGCATGTTGGCCACTTCCTTCTCGCCCCGGTAGTTATCCAGCAGTTCCTTGCCGAGCCCATGCGGGTGGGCATGGTGCAAACGGGTAAGGACTTCGGATTTGAGTGCGTCGTTGCTCATGGTTACCTCACTTGTCGTATTGGCTCTGCAGCGCCGGTGGAAATAGCCCTGGAGGCATATCCAGCGGGCGCTGCGGTTTTCCTCTACTGCCTGACGATGGTGCCGTGCGCGTCTGCGTGATTGCACACGTCTTGCCAACGCCGCGTACTGTTGAGGCCAAGCCAGGCACAAAGGTTTAATCTTTTTTGCCACCCGTTGGCGCGTGCGTGGCTGGGCTATAGTCAACAGCGTTCAGCAGAAGACGACTTAGGGACTTGAATGCGTGCAGCCGGGGATCAGGATGACCAAGGCCCCCTCGCTCTGACGGGCGAGGGCATACCGGTGTCGCTGTTTCGCCTGGTGTTGGCGTTCATGTTGCTGGTGCTGGTGACATTTGCGACGGTCGAAGGCTGGCGCATCTGGCGCGATTATCGCGATGCCTTCATCAACGCTGAAAACATGGTCACCAACCTGGCACAGGCCACCGCACAGCACGCCGAAGACGCCATTCGCCAAGTGGATGCGATCACCGCCGCACTGGCCGAACGTCTTGAAGGGGATGGCTTCGATCACATCGACCGCCCCCGGTTGCATGCCCTGCTTGCACAGCAGAAGAGCATCATCCCGCAGTTGCACGGGCTGTTCGTGTACGGGGCCGATGGGCGCTGGATCGTCACGGACAAAACCGCCACCCCAGCTGCAGCGAACAACGCCGACCGCGATTACTTCATCTACCACCGCGACCACCCAAGCCGGGCGGTGCGCATCGGCTCAGTAGTGCGCAGCCGCTCTACCGGTAGCCTGATCATTCCCATATCCCGGCGCCTGCAGCATGCCGATGGGAGCTTTGCCGGGGTATTGCTGGGCACCATCAAGGTGGACTGGTTCGTGCGCTACTACGGTGAATTCAAGATCGATGAACGTGGCGCTCTGGTATTGGCCAAGCGCGACGGTACCATTCTGGTGCGGCGCCCCTTCGTCGAGCGGGTGGTGGGGCGCAGCCTGGCCAACAGCGAGATTTTCCGCAATCACCTGCCCTACGCGCCACAGGGCCTGGTGGAAGCCGTTGCGGTGGTCGATGGCACGCCGCGCCTGTATGCCTACCGCGCGTTGACCAGTTACCCGCTGGTGGTGGAGGCAGGGCTGTCCCGGGAGTCCATCGTGGCGCCCTGGCGGCAGGATGCCCTGAAATCGCTGGCTGTGCTGTTGCTGTTGGTGCTGGGCTTCGCAGTCTTTGGCTGGGTAGTGTTGCGCCAGTTACGTGAGCGCATTGCCATGGAGCGTGCCTTGCACCAGGCCCATCAGACATTGAAGGCGCTGGCGCTGACCGACAGCCTCACGGGCCTGGGCAACCGTCGCCGGCTCGATGCGGTGTTCGATGCAGAACTGCGCAGGGCCCGGCGCCAGGGCTACCCACTGGTGGTGGTGATGCTCGACCTGGACTACTTCAAGGCCTACAACGACCGCTACGGGCACCCGGCAGGTGATGCGTGCCTGCAGCGGTTCGCCGCGCTGTTGCGCCAAGCCATGCGCCGCCCGGCCGACCTGGCTGTACGCTACGGCGGCGAGGAATTCACCTTGTTGCTGCCCGATACCGACAGCCAGGGCGCCCAGGCGCTGGTGCGTGAGCTGCAGCAAGCATTGCGTGGGCAGATGCTGGAACATGCCGGCAGCCCGCTGGGCAGGGTTTCATTCAGTGCCGGTATTGCCGTGGCGGACCTTGCCCAGCAATCACTCACCCCGCAGCAACTGCTGGGGGCGGCGGACCTGGCGTTGTACGAGGCCAAGCACCAGGGCCGCGACCGTTACGAGGTGATGGAGCGGGTGGCGGGTTAATCTGCTGCCAGCGCATGCTGTTGCGCCTGCAACTGCCAGCGCACCGAGCTGACGCCTTTTTCCAGGCTTACACGGCTTACCAGCCGCTCCAATTGCGAGGGCGCCTCGGAAGTGCCCAGCAGTTCGGCGCGCACTTCCAGCCGGGAAGGGTCTGCCAGGTCTTCGCTGTGCAAGGACTGCAAACGCAGCCCAGGGTCGCTGAGGCTGTGGAGCATCAGGCTGCGCACCTGGATCTCATCCTGAGCCCGGCAGACGATACGCACCTCGAAATGTTGCTCCACCTCACTGGCAGGTAATACCTCCTGGCGGTCCAGCCGCTGGGCAATGTCACGCAGCAGAATATTGGCGCACAGCACCACCAGGCTGCCCAAGGCAGCTTCCAGCAACAGGCCAAGGCTGCACAATACGCCGATGGCGGCGGTGCACCACAGGGTCGCCGCAGTGTTCAGCCCACGTACGTTGAAGCCGTCGCGCATGATCACCCCGCCACCGAGAAACCCGATGCCCGACACCACGTAGGCAGCGATGCGTGAGGCATCGGTAGGCTGCATGCCCGGCACCGCCTGGGTCATCAACACGAACAGACAGGCACCGGTGCTGACCAGTGCATTGGTACGCAGGCCAGTGAGGCGCTGACGCAGTTGCCGCTCGGCGCCGATCAGGGCGCCCAGCAGCAGGGCAATGCTGACGCGCAGCAGAAAGACTTTCCAATCCATAGCAAACCTCATCCACGGGCAGGTGCTCGTGTTGGCGTCGATACGTTCGACGCGGTTAAGAAAACCAGAAATGCGCAGGACCACGAAGGGAGAGGGGGATGTTGAAACCGTCACCGCCTTGGCAAAGCCGCCAGGCAGTTGAAGCGCTGCCGGACTAGCGTGCCGCGTGGGCCTGTCGCAAGCGACTGGGGCTACTGTCCAATGCAGGACTCCTGTTCAGGGATGCAAAATTGCGGCGGGGACGTTACGCCCCAGTGCAGGGCAGGTCAAGGGTAAAAACATGACAATGGCTTCATCGGGAAAACCCCTACAGCATGCAGCGACTACGTGGAAAAACAGCGCACCAATCGGTAACCTTCACGTCTCTCACACACGTCGCGGAACGCTCCATGTTGCTCAACATCGCCATCCTGCTCGGCACCCTGGTGGCCATGGAAGGCGTCGGCACGCTGGCCCACAAGTACATCATGCATGGCTGGGGCTGGTGGCTGCACCGCTCCCACCATGAGCCCCACCTGGGCATGTTGGAAACCAACGACCTGTACCTGCTGGCCCTGGGGCTGGTGGCCGCTGCGCTGGTGGCGATCGGCAAGGCCGGGTACTGGCCGTTACACTGGGTGGGCGGCGGCGTGGCGGCCTATGGGGTGCTCTATGTTGCCGCCCACGATGGCCTGTTCCACCGGCACTGGCCGCGCAAACTGCGCCCGGTGGGCCGTTACCTCAGGCGCCTGCACCGCGCGCACCGCCTGCACCATGCGGTAAAGGGGCGCGAGGGCAGTGTCTCGTTCGGGTTCTTCTACGCACCGCCCTTGCAGGTTCTGGTGCGCCAGCTGCGACGTAACAGGCGCCCGCGCAACTGAACACTAGACGCGCTCACCCGTGTCCGCAGACGCTTCTGGGCTGACATGCCCACGGCTCACCCACCAGCCGAATGCGGCTGCGGTAAAGAACATGATCAGGCTGTACAAGGCTGCGGGCACGGCCATTGTCGCGTTGTTCAGCAACGAAGGGCTGAGGGCCAGGGCAATGGCCAGGGTGCCGTTGTGAATGCCGATTTCCATGCCAATGGCGATAGCCTGGCGCTTGGGAACATGCAGCCAACGAGGCACCCAGTAGCCCACCGCCAGGCTGAGCACATTGAACAGCAGCGCCGCCAGGCCCACTACGGGTGCGTACTCCACCACGGTCTGCCAGTCCTTGGCCAAGGCAAGCACGATGGTGAACGCCAGGAACAACGCCGCCACGATCTTCATCGGTTTTTCCATGCGCGCGGCGAATGCCGGCGCAACATGGCGGATCAGCATGCCCAAGGCCACGGGCAGCAACACGATCGCAAACACCTGCAACACCTTGGCAAATTGCAGCGGGATCGCCTGGTCAGAGGCCATGAACCAGCTCAGCGACAGGTTGACCAGCAGCGGCATGGTCAGGATCGCGATCAGTGAATTGACCGCTGTCAGGGTAATGTTCAACGCCACGTCGCCGTGCGCCAAGTGGCTGAAGAGGTTGGCGGTGGTGCCACCCGGTGACGCCGCCAGCAGCATCAAACCGACCGCCAGGGCGGCCTCCAGGCCCAGGCCGTTGGCGATCAGGAAACACGCTGTCGGCAACAGCACGATCTGGCAGGCCAGGCCGATCAGCACAGGCTTGGGGTATTTCACCACACGGGCAAAATCGGCCAAGGTCAATGACAGGCCGAGGCCAAGCATGATGATGCCCAGGGCCAGGGGCAGAAAGGTGGTCAGCAGAGGGGAGGCGGTCATGGCGCAGTCTCGGGCCGGGGGTGCCGAGCAGTTTAGGTGGCGCCGACCTGATAGCTAATTGCATATGGCCAGCTTTGGTAACCATTTGTTACCGCGGTCCCTTCACCCGCGCGCTTAACGCGCATTGCAGTAACCCAGGGTGCGCAGTAGCATGCGCGCTTTTACCCAGGACTCCCCCTTCATGCCGTTCCAGCAAGGTCTGCTCGCCACCCCCGTCCCCGTGCATGCTCGTCACCTGTTCTTTTCGATCAACTCCCCAGGCGCCATACCTGCGGCGCTCGATGCACTGCTCAACGAAGTGGATGGCTTGCGTTTGACGCTGGGGGTCGGCGCACCGTTGGCCAAGGTGCTGAACGCCCGCATCGAAGGGCTTGAGCCATTCCCCGTGCTGGACGCTGCCGTGGAGAACCCGAGCACCCAGCATGCCCTGTGGCTGTGGCTGCGCGGCGAAGAGCGGGGCGACCTGTACCTGCGGGCCCAGGCGCTGGAGCAATTGCTGAGCCCGGCGTTCAGCTTGGCTGACCATGTGGAGGGCTTCCTGCACCAGGGTGGGCGTGACCTGACCGGGTACGAAGATGGCACTGAAAACCCCAGCGATGACGATGCCGTGCACGCCGCGATCCTTGCCGAGGGTGTGCCGGGCCTGAAAGGCTCCAGCTTCGCCGCCTTCCAGCTGTGGAAGCACGACCTGCAGTATTTCAAGGCGCTGCCCCAAGAGGTGCAGGACAACATCATTGGCCGCCGGCTCAGCGACAACGAAGAGCTGGATGATGCCCCGGCGTCAGCCCATGTGAAACGCACGGCACAGGAAAGCTTTGCACCCGAGGCGTTCATGGTGCGCCGTTCGATATCCTGGGCCGATACCCGGGGTGCGGGCCTGGCGTTCGTGGCCCTGGGCAAGTCCTTTGCGGCTTTTGAGGTGCAACTGCGGCGCATGAGCGGGTTGGAGGACGGCATTATCGACGGCCTGTACCGCTTCACCCGGCCGCTGACCGGCGGCTACTACTGGTGCCCACCCATGGGCGAGGCGGGTGTGGATCTGCGCCTGCTGTTGCAAGGCTGATACGTCAAACATTCAGACACACATCTAGGCGCATCCGAAGGTATCAGGGGCTAGCCTGTGGGGGACACCGCTTCCTCAAGAGGGCCTGACCATGTACGCACGCCGCGATGTTCTGCGCGCCGGGGCGGCTATTAGCCTTATGGCGGCCGCACCGTGGCTGGCCGCCGCGCCCCCAGGCCTGCTCACACGCAAGATACCCGCCACCGGTGAAGCACTGCCCGCTATCGGGGCCGGCACGTCTGGTAGCTTTGAAGTAGAGCCGGGTTCTACGGCCTATCGCCAGCTTGAACAGGTGCTCTCGGCGTTCTTCCAAGGCGGCGGCCGGGTCATCGACACGTCGCCGAACTACGGCGGCGCCGACGCTATCCTGGGGCAACTTCTGGAAGAGGGCGGTTGGCACCGCCAGTGCTTCATCGCCACCAAGATTGCAGCCGACAGCCTCGCCGCAGCCCAGACCCAGTGGGCACAAACCCTGCGTAGCCTGCGCACGGAAAAGGTCGACCTATTGCAGGTACATAATTTGCGCGACTGGAAAACCCAGTTGCCCTATGCCCGCGAACTCAAGCAACAGGGCAAAACCCGCTATGTGGGCATCACCCATTACCTGAACAGCGGGCATGAGGAGGTTGCGGCCATCGTCCGCAGCGAGCCACTGGATTTCATCCAGATCAACTATGCAGTCAATGCCCCTCAGGCAGCGAAGACCCTCTTGCCACTGTGCCGCGACAAAGGCGTAGCGGTGCTGATCAACCGGGCCTTCGACGATGGCCGGCTGTTCGCCCAGGTCAAGGACCAGCCGCTGCCAGGGTGGGCCGAGCAGGCTGGCATTGGCAGTTGGGCGCAGCTGTTCCTCAAGTTTGCGATCAGCCACCCAGCGGTTACCGCCGTAATCCCTGCAACCGGCCGGCCAGATCGCCAGCTCGACCAATTGAAAGCGGGTCATGGCCCATTGCTGACCCCGGCGCAGCAACAGGCGCTGATTCAGCAATTTGCGTGACGCGATGACGAACCTGCGGCGCCGTCTGCAACAGCTGCTCGATATCCAGCCTGGTGAAGCACCCGCAGTGCTCGCCGGCCTGCTGTTGTTCTATCTACTGTTCACCGGCTACTTCATGCTTAGGCCCGTGCGTGAAACCATGGGCATTGCGGGTGGTGTAGACAACCTGCAATGGCTGTTCACCGGGACTTTCATCGTCACACTGGTATGCCTGCCGTTGTTCGGCTGGCTGGCCTCTAAAGTACCGCGCAGGCTGATCCTGCCGTGGACCTATGGTTTTTTCGCCAGCAACCTGGTGTTGTTCGCCCTGCTCATGGCCCGGTCGCCTGATGCGGTGTGGACGGCCCGCGCATTCTACATCTGGCTGTCGGTGTTCAACCTGCTGTGTATCTCGCTGGCGTGGAGCGTGCTGGCAGACCTCTTTTCCCCTGAGCAAAGCAAGCGCCTGTTCGGCCTGCTTGCGGCTGGCGCCAGTTTGGGTGGGCTCACCGGGCCCTTGCTGGGCGCATTGCTGGTGGCGCCACTTGGTCATGCCGGGTTGCTGGTGCTGGCGGCAGGCTTTTTGGTTGCAAGCATCCAGGCCACACGTTTTCTGCAGCGCTGGCGTGCTGCACAGCCGATCACAAAGCGAGCGCCTATGCCGTCCCGGCAGCCACTGGGCGGGAACCCCTTCGCAGGTGCGACAGCGGTACTGCGTTCACCTTATCTGCTGGGCACTGCCCTGTTCGTCGTTTTGCTCGCCAGTGTCAGCACGTTCCTGTATTTCGAGCAAGCTCGCATCGTTAGCCAGACCTTCACCGACAGTACCCGGCAGACACAGGTATTCGGCCTGATAGACAGCTTGGTGCAAGCACTGGCGATCCTCACCCAACTGTTCCTCACAGGGCGCTTGGCTCGGCGGCTTGGCGTGGGCGTGCTTCTGGTGGCAGTGCCCATGGTAATGGCTGTGGGCTTCATTTGGCTGGCGATGGCCCCCGTGTTCGCAGTATTCGTAGTGGTCATGGTTATACGGCGGGCCGGGGAATACGCACTGGTGCGCCCTGGGCGGGAGATGCTGTTCACAGTGCTACCGGCCGAAGACAAGTACAAGGCCAAGAACTTCATCGACACTGTGGTGTACCGAGGCGGCGACGCCATAAGCGGCTGGCTCAAACGTGCTCTGGATGTAATGGGCGACCACCCTCAGGCTGCCATGCTGATCGGTGCGGCTATCGCCACCGGCTGGGCTGTGACCGGGGCATGGTTGGGCCGGCGCCAGGCCCGCCTGGACACCCCGGCACCCCACTGACCGCCACGCCAAATACCCGACGACCGCATATTTAACGCCACCGGTCCGATGGCGGCTGTTTAAAGCGAATCACCGCTGATGGCCGCACTCTGAACCCATGTACGGCACAGTTGCCGTGCATCCCGAAGTCCTATGAGGTTTCAGACCATGGCCAACAAAGAGAACAGCCGCAGCGGCAATCAACAAGGCAGCCAGGGCGGTACCAAGAACCCAGGCAACTTTGCCAATGACCGTGAAAAAGCATCCGAAGCAGGGCGCAAAGGCGGCCAGCATTCCTCCAGCGACCAAACCGGTAAAGCCGGACCAAAAGGCGGCCGTTCGTAAGTGAGGCTACGCGGTGCCGGGTAACCCGGCACCGCGTATTACAGGTAGGCCACCACCCGCTTGCAATGCTGCTGAGTTGACTGACAATAGCCGGGCCCGTTCCTGTCGACTGGAATCAACGCCCGATGATGCTGACCCCGCTGTTCCCCCAAGTCTCGCCTGAAGACATCCTGTTTGTATTTGCGCTCGAAGCCGAAGCCGGCCAAGTATTCGGCCACCTCAATACCGTATTTACCGGCATTGGCAAGGTCAATGCGGCTATCACGCTCACCCGTGCCATCACCCGCCATAAGCCTCGGCTGATCGTCAACCTGGGATCTGCCGGAAGCAAACGCCATGGCAAAGGCACAGTGGTGTGCTGCAATCGCTTCGTGCAACGGGATATGGATGTCACCCCCTTGGGCTTCGCCCGCTACGAGACACCTTTTTCGGATACCCCAGCAGTGCTTGAGCATGGCATGGCCATCTCGGGCTTACCCCTCGAAGCCTGCGGCACCGGTGATAACTTCGAAGTGAGCCACGGCGACGCACCCTATGACGTGGTAGATATGGAAGCCTATGTGCTGGCATTGATCGCCCGCAGTGAAAACATTCCTTTTGTCTGCCTCAAATATATTTCCGACGATGCGGGCAGCGAAGCGGCGAGTGACTGGGCCGTGCAGGTGCACCTGGCCGCCGAGGCCTTCAAGCGGGTGCTCTTCCAGCCCCGGTGAGCCACCGGGCGAACAGGCTAAACCTTCCCTGGCCAATGCAGTCACTTGAGTTATCGGTCCATCATTCAGGGGGCATGCTCAATGGCCAGGGCAATCTGGAAAGGCGCAATCAGTTTCGGGCTGGTGCATATACCGGTCGCGCTGAACACGGCGGTAAGCACCGAGCGAGTCGATTTCGACTGGCTCGACAAGCGCAGCATGGACCCGGTGGGCTACAAGCGCATCAACAAGGTGACTGGCAAGGACATCGACAAAGAACACGTCGTCAAAGGTGTGGAGTATGAAAAGGGCCGCTATGTGGTTATCAGCGAAGACGAAATTCGCAAAGCGCGCCCGGAAGCCACCCAGACCATCGATATCTTCTCGTTCGTTGATGCCGGGGAAATACCCCTGCAGCACTTCGACACGCCTTACTACCTGAGCCCTGACCGCCGGGGCGGCAAAGTGTATGCGCTACTGCGCGAAACACTGGCAAGCACCGGCAAGGTGGCGCTGGCCACCGTGGTGTTGCACACCCGTCAGCACTTGGCCTTGCTCAGGCCGCTGGAGGACGCCCTGGTCATGATTACCTTGCGCTGGCCTGAAGAAGTGCGCGGCTTGGATACGCTGGAGCTGGACACCACCGTTACGCAAGCGAAGCCAGACAAGCGTGAACTGGACATGGCCAAGCGGCTGGTCAAGGACATGTCGGGTAGCTGGACACCCGATGAGTATCATGATGCGTTCAGGGAAACGATCATGGAGCTGGTAGAGGAGAAAGCCAGCAAAGGCAAGATTGAAACGGTCGAGAAGGGCGATGCAGGCGGCACCGAAAAAAGCGCCGATATCATCGACCTTACCGAACTGCTCAAACGTAGCCTCGGGGGGAAAGCAGCTGCGGCAACAAAGAAGAAAACCGCACCCGAGAAAAAGCCGGCCAAGCGTTCGCGCAGAGCGTCGTGAGCGCGTCAGAGGGTTTTCTGCAGCCCCGCCAGATAGTCGCCAAACCCTTCTCGGGCGCGGCTCTCGCGTCGGCTGCTGGTGGCCACGCTGTGCTGCCCGCTCCAGCTGATGGCAACCCCTAACGCCTCCAGCCCCCTGACCAGTTGCACATCCTCATGTGCCGCGAGCGCCTTGAAACCACCCACCAGTGCGTAAGCGTGAGCACTCACTCCAAGGTTGGCACCATGGATGTGGCGGTGCCCGTCCTTGTCGTCGTACCGGCTATGATACAGACGGCGCAGGGCTGCCCTCTGCCATGGCTCCCACCGCTGCACATGTACCGTCCCACAGACCACCTCTGTGCCGCAGCCCAGCTGCGATACCAGCCAGTGCAATGGCACCTGGCTGTCAGCATCGGTGCAGGCCAACCAGGTCGCGCCACGGTCGAGCATCCAGGCGGCGCCGGTCCGCCGGGCTTCGCCCACGTTACCGGCCTCAATCGCCACAGTTTCGATGCCATGGCGCAGCGCAACAGCGGCGGTGCTGTCGGTACAGCGGTCAAGCACCACAACGATTTCAACCCTGTGACCTGCATCGGCAGCGTATCGGGCAGCCAGCAGCGCAGCCTTGAGGCAGCGGCCCAGGCGCCGGGCTTCATTGTGGGCAGGGATGACGATGCCGATCATAAGCAAGTCTCGTCGAGGTCGACCACGCTTGGCTGGGCGGACCAGTAGGCCATGATGAAGTCCGCTTCCTCGTGGCAGAACAGAGGATAGAGGGGAAGGTGCTTTTCCAGCATGCGGTGTACCTCGCGGCCATCTTGAGGGCAACCTGCGATGGGGTGCTTCCAGTGGCAGGTCAGCAACCCGCCGTCATAGGTAAGGCTGGCGACCGACTGCTCGATAACCTGCAACCAGTCTGCAGGGTCCAGGTAATAGCCCACCTCGCTCAGTACGATCAGGTCGAACTGCCCCCCAGGCCAATCCGCTGGCAAACGCGCCACCTCTGCGTGCACATGGGGGGCCTCGGCGAGCCGGCCAAGGGTGAGCCTGATGGCGGTAGGGTCGAGGTCCTGGCACACCAGCGCTCCACAGCGCTCGGCCAGCATGACGCTGAGCTCGCCATTGGCGCACGCCGGCTCGAAGACGCGCTGGTAGCACTGCCGCGGCAGGCTGGCCATCAGCAGGTCCCGCTTGCGCTTCTCGTACCAGCGTGTTCGAAAAGCCCAG
Source organism: Pseudomonas sp. S60 (assembly GCF_016647865.1). Lineage (NCBI taxonomy): Bacteria > Pseudomonadati > Pseudomonadota > Gammaproteobacteria > Pseudomonadales > Pseudomonadaceae > Pseudomonas > Pseudomonas sp. S60. The sequence goes on from NZ_JACVVH010000015.1 coordinate 28,303, forward strand.
GGGTCTTCGTTCGTGGCATACAGGTCGGCGAAATACTCGGCGTCAATGCTCATGGCAGCTCCATTCACAGGAAGACCAGTTCGAAGGGTTGCAACAGGCAGTCCAGCAAGTCCGGGAGCAGCACCGGTGGGTTGCAACCATCCGGTTCAAACTGGCTGGCGTGCGCAGCGATTGCCTTGCGCTTGCGCCCCACCTGAGCTTCATCCAATTGCAAGCGATGGGCCCGTGGCCACGGCAGGCGGGGGTCATCGGGCTGGGCCCAATGCCAAGCCCAGACGGGCACCTCGGCCAGCTGCACTTTGCGGGCAAGGGCCGCCTGGGCCGCCGCCCGGCCGACCGCTTCGTGATCGCAGTGCCCATCGCCCCGCCAGGTGGCCATCAGCAAATCGTCAGGCCGCAGCAGCTGCGTGAGGTGGCTGACCAGAAACGCTTCTTCGCGGGGCAGCTGGCCATCTTTGAGATTGAGCCGTCGCCAGTCCAGGCGGCCGGGGTCCAGGTTAAGTTGCTGCAGTGCCAGGCGGCTTTCCTGAGGCCGCTGGCGGCGCAAGCGATGCTCGGTCCAGTGACTGGACCCAGGGTGGCTGCCTTCGCCATCGGTGGCCGAGACAAGCACCAAGTCCTCCTCTCGCCCCCTGAACCCGGCCAGCAGGCCGCCGGCCATTAGAATCTCGTCGTCCGGGTGCGGCGCGATCAGCACCAGGCGCCGCCCAGGTGGGCAAAGTTGGTGGGCATCCAGCCACGTGGCGCGGGCCAGATGGGCGGATTGCTGCCACGCAGACCACGGCGTGCCAGGGCTTTCTTCGATCAGGTTTTCGCTCATAACTGCCATGCTCCAGCGGGTACCTGTGTGAGTTGCTGGCCCAGTACGGCCAGGTCGCGCTCCGCGTGGCTCTGGCGGATGAACACCGGCAGGTCCGCGCTGAGGCGGGCGAAGTGGCTGTTGCGGCAGAACGGGGTGGCCCCCAGGGCTCGGCCGACGTGGCTGATAACCTGTTCGACCGCCTGTTCGACCTGCGCGCGGGCACGGCGCACCTGCAGGCTGGCATCGGCATGCGGGTTATGGTCGATCCAGGCGGCGCATTCACGCAGGGCTGCCTTGGCGCCGTACAATGCAGCATCCGCTGCGCCCAGGTGCGCATCGGCGTGGGGGTCAGGGTGCGGCTTGCGGCAGTGCTCGCGCAGGTAGCCAGCCAAGGCCTCGGCGGCGCCGTACCAACAGGCGGCGATACCACCGCCGCCGTGCCAGAAGCCAGGCCGTGACAGGTATTGGCCGGGCCGGCCGACCAGCACGCCTGGGGTATCGTCGAACTCGATTTCAACGCTGGCGGTAGTGGCCATGCCAACCGCCTGCCAGCGTTCGCTATTCAAGCCCTGGCCGGGCTGTGGTAGCTCGATGGCGACCAGTTGCGGACGCATTTCTTCGTCCCACGCTGTGATCAGCGCCCGGTCGACCTGTAGGGCACCCGAGCACCATGCCTTGCGGCCGCCCAGGCGAACCTGGGCGCCATCCCGCGCAACGATAATGGCCCGGGCGTCAGGGGGCTCGGCCGCCCACACGCCCCAGATTCCGTTCGCAGCGTAATGAGCGGCGCCACATTCGGCCATGATCGCCAAAGCATCGGTATGGCCCTCGTAAAGCTTCGCCAAGGCCAGATCGCACCCGGCCACTCGGGCAAGGGCTTGCCAGCGCCGCAACGTGTCGCCCTGGCCTGGCAGCGGCAACTGGTCCAGATGATCGGCTTGCAGAGTCTGGAGCAGTGACGGCAATTGCGTATCCAGGCTGAGCGGTTGCGGGCGCTCGCCGAAGGGGCGCAGCACGCGGTCCAGGTGGGTCAGGTCCAGGTCCTGCGCGGTGGTCATTGGCGTCCCTCCTTGGCTTGGTACTGGGCAATCATTGCTCCAGGCCCAATTGTCGGCGCATGCGCGCGGTAATGGACTGCCGGGTATTGCCCAGCGCTGCCCAGGGGTCGTCCACCTCGGCTAGACGCTGCGCGAGGTTGGCGATGGTCCACTGATTGGCGGCCTTGAGCTGGGCCAGCTCTTCCCGCCAGATAGGCACGGAAACCGGCAGGCCTTCGCGGGCACGCAGCGAATAGGCGCAGGCAGTAGTGGCACCTTTGCCATTGCGCAGGTAGTCGATGAAAATGCGGCCTACACGGTTTTTTGGGCCTGAGATTGCCGTTAGTCGGTCCGGGAACAACTGGGCTAGATAGGTCACGATGGCGTGGCTGAACGCTTTCACCTCTTCCCAGCCCGCCCGGCGCGTCAGCGGCACCACCAGATGAATGCCTTTGCCGCCGCTGGTCTTGATGAACACGGTGAGCCCTAGTTCATCGAGCAGGGTCAAGGTCAGCTGGGTAGCCTCGAGCATGGCTTTCCAGGGCAGGGCCGGGTCAGGGTCCAGGTCCAGGACGAACCGGTCCGGCTTGTCGAAGTTGCTATCGATTGCATTCCAGGTGTGCAGCTCAAGCATGTTCATCTGTACGGCCCCCAACAGGGAATCTGGCCGATTGATGACCATGGCAGCCTGGCCCGCTTCGGCCTTGTCGTAGCTGCGCAGGTGAGGGATGTGCAACTGCTCGGCGTTCTTCTGAAAGAACAGCTCACCCTCAAGCCCATCGGGGGCACGCACCAACGCCACGGGTCGGTGCTTGAGTTGCGGGATGATCCACTCACTGACAGCAGCGTAATAGTGGGCAATTTCGCGCTTGGTGACGCCCGTACTGGCGTCGATCACCCGGTCCGGGTGGGTCAGGCGCAGTTTGCCCAGATCTTCCGGTAGCTCAGTGGCTTTGCGCCTGGCGGTGCTTTTGCCGGACATGGGTTGCTCCAGGTCTATGTGGCGGGCGGGTTTATCGTGCCGCAGCCCATGGAACACCGCGTGGCGAACAATGCCGTCACGGGTCATCTGCGCGTAGGCAACTTCTGCCAGTAACACTGGTTGCAGCCAGTGAACGCCCCGCGCCTCTGCGCCAGTCGGTGGGTGGGCCAGCGCAGGCTCAGCCACCTGCAACGGTTCGAGGCGGGCAAGCAGGCTGGCCAGCGTTGCTGCGCTGAACCCGGTGCCCACCTTGCCGGCATAGCGCAGCTGATGCTTTTCACCGTCATGCAGGGCCAGGAGCAAGGCGCCGAAGCCTTTCCGGCTGCCTTTGGGGTCTGTGTAGCCAACCACTACAAACTCTTGGCGGCGACCGCACTTGAGCTTGATCCAGTCAGCGCTGCGCTTACCCAGGTAGGGGCTATCGGCGCGTTTGCCGATAAGCCCTTCCAGCCCAAGGCGACAGGCACTCTGGAGCAACGAATCAACCGGCTGATCGAAATCTGCCGAATACATCAGCCGCCCATCGGCACTGTGTTGTAGCAGCTGGTGCAGGGTGGCACGACGTTGCTGCAAGGGCAGGGGACGAAGGTCTTCACCGCCCAGGAACAGCAGGTCAAAGACGTAATAGACAATGGCATCATCCTGCTCGGTGTCGAACGCATTTTGCAGCGCCTGGAAATCGGCCACCCCCTCGGCATCGTTGACCACCATCTCGCCGTCGAGCCAGGCTGAATCCAACCCCAGTGCACGCAACGCCGCGACCTGGCCTTGCATCTTGGCGGTCCAGTCATGACCGTTACGGGTAAAAAGGCGGATATCCTCCCCGGCGACACGGGCGAGAATGCGGTAGCCGTCGAACTTCACCTCATAGCGCCATTCACCACGGGGCGCCGTTTCAACCAAGGTTGCCAGTTGTGGTTCAAGCGCTGTCGGCAGCCCGGCGCCCGTTGGCTTGCGTGCAGCCGCCTTGGCTCTCGGTTTTTTGGGCACTTTGGCTTTCGGTATCAAGGTGCGGTCACTGAGCACACTGTCGGGCTGCTCATCCACCACGACGTACTCGCTTTCGGGGCGGGCCTGGCTGTCATTGGATTTGACCAGCATCCACTGCTCTTTCTTGCCCGCCATCCGTGTGCGAAACAGGTTCCACACGCCGCCCAGCTTTTCGCCCTGCAAGCGGAAGCGCAGCTTGCCTTTGGCATAAGCCTCGGCCGGGTTGCCTTCGGGCTCCCATACGCCTCTGTCCCACACAATGACATCACCGCCACCGTAGTGGCCTTCAGGGATATGCCCCTCAAAGCTGGCGTACTCGAGCGGATGATCTTCTACGTGCACCGCCAGCCTTCGTACTTTCGGGTCCAGGGAAGGACCTTTGGGTATGGCCCAGCTCTTCAGCGTGCCTTCAAGTTCCAGGCGGAAATCGTAGTGGAGGTGGCTGGCATCGTGTTTCTGGATGCAGAACTGCAAGGCATGGGCGCGCTTGCGCTTGCCCCCTTGGCCACTGGGCTCCGGCGTGGCATCAAAATCGCGCTTGCGTGCATATTCCGCTAGGGACCTTGCCATCACTGGCTCCACACCATGAGTGTCTTGGTGTTGGGAGGCAACCGTGGAACAGGGAGTTCAATAAATCGGATGGCCCGGAAAAACTCTGAATCTTCCTGCGCCGGGCAGAGTCGACCACAAGTGAGCCACTTGAAGGAGACGCCACATGGCCAAGCCAAACGACCCCAAGCCCTACACACCGACTGAGATCGACAACATTGAAGACCGCATGGGCAGCGTTCACGAACTGGACTTCAGTGAGCGCCTGGACGAGCGGCGAGGGCGGGTGGGTGATGAACGGCCTGCAGGTGACATCGAGCAGGAGTTCCCCGCTGAGCGCGTGGCCGAAAGCGGCATGACCGGGGGCGAGGCCCTGACCGACAGCCTGCACGAAGACAACGTGACCTACGATGACCTGAGCCCTGACACGCTGCTGGATGAAACCGGCGCGCGCGACCCGCACGAACCCGGCCATGGTGGCCCGGCAGATATGGAGCTTACTGAGGTAGATGCCGACGAAATTGGTGGCGGTATCGGCCTGGATGAAGCTGAACTGGCCCGCTCCGCGCCGCTGGACGGCGAGCCATGGAGCGATGATGTAGTTGACGAAGATGACCGGAGCCCACAATGAGTGAATTACGATGCGCCTGCACTGAATGTTCCTGCACGGTCAATGCCGTGCCGCAGAATGGCAAGGCCTACTGCTGTGAAGCCTGCGCCACCGGCCACCGCAGTGGCGACCCATGCCGCATGCCGGGCTGCACCTGCGGCCAGGTAGCCCAGAAGAAAGAGAGCAGCGTCGATAACGCGCTCGATGAAACCTTCCCCGCCAGCGACCCCATCTCGCCCTGAGCATAGGCTGCCACGCGACCCTGCTGCTCAAAGCGGGGTCGTTAGCTGCTAGCCACTCCCCCCTCCCATCTGCCCCATGGCTTATGTCTGCGCAGGCTTCTCGTGCTGACGCATGGCCTTTGCACGCTTCTCCAGCACCAAGTAAGTGATCACTGCCAATACCAGAGGGATAAGGTAGTACAGCGTGCGGTAGGCCAACAGGGCTGCCACCAGGCTGCCCTGGGCCATCTGCCCTTGCAGCAGGCCAAGAAACACGGTTTCCAGCACACCCAACCCGGCAGGGATGTGGGCCACCACTCCCGCCACGCAGCTGATCAACAGAATGCCCAGAATGGACGGGTAGAAGGCCTGGTCTGGCAACAGCCAGAAGATAAGCAGCGCCATCATTGCCCAGTTGCTGGCGCCCAGCACCACCTGGCAAACCGCCAGGCGCAGCGAGGGCAAGGTGAGTTCATGCTCGCGCCAGCGCCAGGTACGCTTCGTCGCAAATCCGCACGCCATTACATAGCCTAACGACACCGCCAGCAACAGGAAGCCGATCATCTGCAGGCCGGTCGTGCCCACTGCCCAGTGGGACGGCAGCTCTACCAGACGCAGGGCAAACACGCTGCCGGCGATCAACATGTAGCCCATCCAGTTGGTCAACAGCCCCAGGGTCAGGATGCGGGTGATGGTGGGGGTGTCCAGCCCCAGGCGCCCGTACAAGCGGTAGCGCAGGGCAACACCGCCTACCCAAGTAGTGAAGTTGAGGTTGAACGCATAACACACGAACGCGATGGGCAGCACTTGCCTGGCCGGCAGCCGGTGGCCGGTGTAGGCACGCGCCAGCAAGTCGTAGCTGGCGAAGATCAGGAAACTGCACAACGCCATGACCAGCCCGATCGCCAGGGTGCCGGGTTTGTAGGCCATCAGCGACTGGCGCACCTCGTTCCAGTCCAGGTTGCGTGCCAGCGTGAACAGCAGTGCCGGGATCAGAATCAGGAACAATACGGTAAACAGGCGCTTGGCCCAGGTCTGCCAACGCTTGCGCTCCATCAGGTGTTGCCCTCGTTCAGGTTGCCTTGGGTGGCCACTTCCGGTTGCTGCGGTTCCAGCCGCTTGCGGTGGGCCGGAAACCAGCCGGCAATGCGCGGGAAGTGGCGTACTGCGTGGAAGCACAAGAAAATCAACGGTGCACGCCACCAGTAGCCCCGGATCATGCGCTCCAGGGTCACAGGCTTGCACTGCTCACTGGCCAGGGACTGCAAGTGCTGGTACAGCTGCTGGTTGAAGGCGTGGTCGCGGATAAACAGGTTGGCTTCCAGGTTGAACGACAGGCTCAGGGGGTCGAGGTTGCTGGAGCCCACCGTAGCCCACTGGTCATCGACCAAGGCCACCTTGCCGTGCAGGGGGCGGCGGCAATATTCGTGTATACGCACGCCATCGCGCAGCAGGTAGTTGTAGAGCAAGCGCGACAGTGCACGTACCCAGCGCATGTCCGGCTCGCCCTGCATGATCAGCGTGACCTCTACACCCCGCCGTGCGGCGTTACGCAGTTCGCGCAGCAGCCGGTAGCCCGGGAAGAAATAGGCGTTGGCCACCACGATACGTGAACGCGCATTGCGCAGTGCTTCGAGGTAATACGCTTCTATGGCGGTGCTGCGCTGCCCGTTGTCACGTTCCACCAGCACGGCAGTGATGTCGCCAGTGGGGGCGGTAACAGGGCGCACGTCACTCGGCGGTTCCAGCACCGGGGACATCAGCCGACGGCTCACCGCGTGCACCTGTGCGACCACGGGCCCTGTGACTTCAACGGCGTAATCCTGTTTGGCCATGGGCCCGAAATCACCGAGGTGATCGGCGCTGTAGTTGATCCCGCCAATGAAGGCGCGCTGGCCATCGATCACCACGAGCTTGCGGTGCAGCCGCCTGAACAGGTTGGTCCGCATGCCTGCCAGGCGCGGTTGCGGGTCGAAGAGGTGGAAACGCACGCCGGCATCGGTCATGGCCGCAATGAAATCGGCCGGCAAATCCGCCGTGCCGTAACCGTCAGCCACCACCTCGACCCGCACACCGCGACGGGCAGCATCCGCCAGCACCCGTTGCAGCTGCTGGCCCACCTTGTCGTCGTAGATGATGAAGGTTTCCAGCAGGATCTCTTCCCGGGCCTGGGCCATGGCCTCGAAAACCCGGGGGTAGTACGCCTCGCCATTGATCAACAGTTCGACGCTGTTGCCCTCTACCCAAGGTCTTTTCACACACTGATCTCCGCAGCCAGAGGGGCGTGGTCGGACAAGTGCGACCACGGGTAATTGGACAGCACCCGGGCCTTGGCCGGCATGCCGTTGCGCACGTAGATGCGGTCGAGCCGCAGCAGCGGCAGACGCGCGGGAAAGGTGCGTGCCGGCGCACCGAAGCGCTCGCCGAACGCCTCTACCAGCGACTGCGACAGCACCGCGTCAGCCTTCAGCCGCCAGTCGTTGAAATCGCCGGCGATGATCACGGGGGCTTTGGCCGGCAAGCGCTCCAGCAAGGCCAGCAGCAGTTTCACCTGGCTCTGCCGGTGGGCTTCCCGCAGGCCCAGGTGCACGCAAATGGCATGCACCTCATCGTGCCCGGGCACCTGCAGTTGGCAGTGCAGCAGGCCGCGCTCCTCGGTGCCGTGCACGGTCACGTCGAGGTTCTGCGAGCGCAGGATCGGGAACTTGGACAGCAGCGCGTTACCGTGATCGCCATGGGGGTACACGGCATTGCGGCCGTAGGCAAACTGCGGCCACATGCTGTCGGCCAGAAACTCGTACTGGGGGGAGGCCGGCCAGCCGGGGTGGCGCAGCGCGTGCTGCGCATGGCTGCCATGCACCTCCTGTAGAAAAACAAGGTCGGCACCGGTGGCCCTTACAGCCTCGCGCAGCTCCGGCAGGATGAAACGCCGGTTGAAAAAGGTGAAACCCTTGTGCACGTTAAGCGTGAGCACATTCAACCGATGCACGGCTGTGCGGCTGTCGGCGGCGGGGTGGGGCGCAGATAGCGTCGAATTCAAAGCTCTACCTCAGGTTCAGTACCGGGTTCGGTCATCAGGTCGTGGTCTAGGTGCAGTTTTTCCAGCAGGCGCCGTGCGTCATAGGGAGCGTGGACCTTTTGATCGTTATCGAAGTAGCAGTACACGTCACGCGATGCCTTGTGGGGCGGCGGGCCCGGTACGATCAGCCGTGCGTCGTCCGCCTGGTCGCCTTTGGTCCATTGCTCGATGCGGTGCTTCCAGCGGCGCAGTGCGGCAACCGTATAGCCGCTGCTGTACAGCTCCACATCGCCATGCAGCCGCATGTACACGAAGTCAGCCGTAAGGTCCTCGGCATAGGGCCACTTGCCTGCGCTATCGGCCACCACCAGGGCGAGGTTATGGGCGCGCAGCATGTCGATGAAGGTGTCGCACATGAAACTGTCGTGGCGTACCTCCACCGCGTGGCGCAAGGGCGTATTGCCGGTCATCTCAGCACCGCCATTGCCCTTCAGGCGTTCGCTGCAGTTCTTGGCACAACGCCGGGCCGCAGCCCGGTCGTGGGGCAACTGTTGGAAGAACTCGGCGAACCGGGCTTCATCGAACTTCATGTTGGGCGGGAATTGCCACAAAAAAGGGCCTAACTTGTCGCCGAGCATGAGCGGCCCAGACGCAAAGAAGTTGGACAGCGGCTCCTTGATGTCCTTCAACCGGCGCACATGGGTGATATAGCGCGGCGCCTTGACTGAAAACACGAAATCATCGGGCGTGGCCTGCGCCCAGCCAAGGTACCGCTCAGGTGTTTGCAGGCTGTAAAACGAGCCGTTTATCTCGATGGTGTTCACCGCCCGTGAGGCGAAGGCGAGTTCATCGTCCTGCCGCAAGCCCTGGGGGTAGAAATCCTTGCGCCATGGGCCATAGCGCCACCCTGAAATGCCAATGCGCACGTCGCTCACGGTCCCTCCTTACTGCTTGTCGCCCCGTTCATCCATGCGACCGATGCAGCTACCCGGTGGTTCAGCCACTGATGCCCAGCGGCGCATGGCGGGTGGATTGAACTTTGCCGGCCAGCACGCTTCCACCGTTCAGCAAGAAGGCAATGCACCACGCACTCAAACGAGCCTTCTGGAGACAGGCATGGCCAGACACATCATCCACTTCACCGGCCCCATCAACTCGTCGACGTGCGGCAACCTCATCAATACCTGCACCAAAGCTCTGAACCAGGGTGCAGACGTGCTGCAACTAAACATCGCGACCATGGGTGGTGAATGCAGTTACGGGTTTACCCTGTACAACTACTTGCGGGGCCTGCCTGTCAGTGTGCATACCCATAACCTGGGTACCGTGGAGTCGATGGGCAATATTCTGTTTTTGGCGGGCGATCACCGTACCGCCTGTACCCACAGCAAGTTCCTGTTCCACCCGTTTCACTGGACCTTGCACGGCTCGGTCGACCATGCGCGCATGGCCGAATACGCCATGAGCCTGGACTATGACTTGCGGCTGTACGCAGAAATCGTCTCGGAACGTACCCAGGGTGGCAGTGAAGTACTGGACGTGCCCCGTTACTTAATGGCGGCCCCGCGCATACTCGGCCCGCAGGAAGCGTTGGACAGTGGCCTGATCCATGGGATAGACGAGATGCCGATCGAGGCTGGCGTATGCCAATGGAGTGTTCACGCTTGATAACCGCGTTGTGGCAGCCTGCTAACGGACAGAGGCGGCGGTGGAGGCGTCACAGGCGAGCAGGGAGCGGATAAGGTCCTTTATTTCGCCTTTCAATGCCGCGACATGGTCGATATGGGCAAAGCGAAAGTCAGCGATCTCGTGCATGGCGCAGGGCTTTGGGGCATCGTCAAACTCCGCTTCGAACACGTAATGCATCCGTTCGGCGGACTCGTGGCGCATCAACAGCGTGAGGTTCATGGCCTGCAGGCCAGTTTCTTCGAGCAGCTCACGCTGCGCCGCCTGGGCAGGCGTCTCACCGGGTTCGACCTTGCCGCCGGGCAGCGTCCACGGCGCTTTGTGCTTGCGCACCCACAGCCATTTGTGGCCGTGCTTGCCATGGCGGCAGATGATGGTAGCGCGGGCTTTGGTCGATTTCATACAGGCTCCTGGTGACGCATATTCCTATGAGGAATTAGTCACCAGGAGACACACATTGGTGTCTTGAGGGCACGTCAATCCCGACGAACGGTCAGTACGGCACCGATCCGTGCAAGTTTTCGATAGCCTCTACCAATTCGTCGTAGCCAACCGGCTTGTTCAGGTGGCGGTCGAACCCGGATTGCCGGGACTTGTGCTGGTCGGCGCTGGCCCCGTAGCCCGTCAGGGCAATTGCCGGCACATGCTTGAGATGGTCCAGCGCACGGAGTGCCCGAATCAGTGCATGGCCATCCATCACCGGCATACCGATATCGGACAGGATCATGTCGTAATTCCCCGTTTGCGCGGCCGCCAGGGCCTGCTGCGGGTCAGTGAAGGCACTCACCCGGGCGCATTCCATTTCCAGCAACTGCTGCATTACATCCAGCACCTCCGGCGAATCGTCCACCAGCAACACATGGATGCCGGTCAGCCGGCCATCGGTGTCGGGGTCGCTGGGTGCCACCGGTGTGGCTTGGCCGGCGTGCGCCAAGGGCAGGGTAACGGTAAAGGTGCACCCCTGGCCGATGCCAGCCGACTGCGCATGCACAGTGCCGCCGTGGGCTTCGACCAGTTGCCGCACCAGCGACAGCCCGATGCCCAGGCCCTCGCGGGCCGGGTGCCCCCCTTGGGGCACAGCCTGGCTGAACAGGTCAAAGATGTGCTCCAGGCTATCTGGCGTGAGGCCGATGCCCTGGTCGACGACGCGCAGCGACACCTTCGCCTCGTCGTGGCTCAGCGCCAGGCGGATCGGGCTGCCGGGCGGGCTGAACTTGATGGCGTTGTTCAACAGGTTCCAGATCACCTGTTCCAGGCGGGTGTTGTCGCCGTCGATATACAGCGGCAAACCGTCGGCTGGCAGCTCCAGCAGTACGCCTGAGGCCGGCTGCTCACTCACCACCACGGCGTGGATGCCTTGCACGATGGCCGACACATCCACGGGCTCGGTCTTGAGTTTGAGCTTGCCGGTGCGAATGCGCGCCACATCCAGCAGGTCATCGATGATACGTGCCTGGCTGGTGACCGCATCACGTATGGTCGCCACCGCCTTGCTCGCAGCGCCCATGTGCACCACAGATGGCAAGCGCCGAAGGATCTCGGCGTTGAGCTGGATGAGGTTGAGCGGGTGCTTGAGCTCGTGCGACATGATGGCGAAGAACTCGTCCTTCAGGTGGCTGTTGCTCTGCGATTCGGCCAACTGCTTGCTCTGCTCGTCGTGCAGGCGTTTGAGGCCGGTGAGATCGCGGGCGATCTTGACGAAGCCGCGCAAGGAGCTGCCTTTGAGGCGCGAGATTTCACCGCTGGAGAAGAAGCGGCTGCCGTCCTTGCGCACATGCCAACGCTCGTCCTGGCCCCGGCCATTCACCCGGGCGGCGTGCAGTTCGTGTTCGGGCACACCGTGCTGGCAGTCTTCTTCAGTGAAGATGAGCTGATAGTGCTGGCCCATCACCTCGGCCTTGCTGTGGCCGAAAATCAGCGTGGCACCGGTGTTCCAGTCGGTGATCAGGCCCTGTTCGTCCAACAGAATGATGGCAAATTCATGGGTGCTTTCGGCCACCACCCGCATGCGCTCTTCGCCCAGGCGTACGCGCTCTTCGGCGGCGCGGCTCTTGCTGATGTCGATGAAGGTGAGTACCGCGCCGTCGATCTTCTTTTCGCTGGACCGGTAGGGCAGCAACCGCGCCAGGTACCAGTGCTGGTCCTTGCCGCCAATTTCCCGCTCGATGATGTGCTCGCCTTTGACCACGGCCCGGGCATCATCCCCCAGGGCGGGGTAGTCCAGCCGGTGGGTGATGTCGAGCAGGGAGCGGCCAGTGTCCACCGGCAGCATATTGAACAGGTCGGTAGCGCGGGGGGTGAACCAGCGGATGTGCAGGTTGCGGTCGACAAACACCGTGGCGATATCGGTACTGGCGATCAGGTTACTCAGGTAGTCGTTGACCTTGTCGGTTTCCTCGACCTTGTTCTTCAGCTCGTAATTGACCGTCAGCAGTTCTTCGTTGATGGACTGCAGCTCTTCCTTGCTGGTTTCCAGCTCTTCGCTGGCCGAGCGCAGCTCTTCGTTGATCGCCTGCATCTCTTCGTTGGAAGCGGTCAGCTCTTCGCTGGAAACTTCCGACTGCTCAATGGTTTCCTGCAATTGCAGGCGCGTGCGTTGCAGCTCGCGCTCAAGGTTGTTCAGAACCATGCTGTCGGTTTGGCGGATGGCGCCCGGCAGCGGTAGCGACAGGTCTGGCGCGCGCTCGTCGAACACCACCAGCAGGTACTCGCCGGTGCTGAACTCATCCTTGTGGGGCTGAACCGTTATTTCCACCTGGGAGCGCTGTTCACCTTCGCCCAGGTCAACCGGCCGGGAAGTGACGGCTTCGCTACCCTGGCGTGCCTGGAATAACGAACTGCGCAGGGCCAGGCGCAAGCTGGGCAACACCAGGTTGAGCAGGTTACGGCTCAGCTCGCCGCCACCTAGCTGCATGTAGCGGCCAACCCCTTCACTCAGGTGCAGGATGGTGCCTTCGCCGTCGATGATGAGGCTGGGTGGGGTGCATCGCGCCAACGCCCGATGGTGGACTTCGGCGAAATCAGGCTTGCGTGCTGCTTTTGCCTTGCCTGGAATACGCACCTGCAGGTTGGGCAGGTCGGCCCCCGTCAACTGGCGCCCGGAACGCGGGTTGCCATGGTTGACTTCGCGCGCGCGGTAAATACGGTTGCGTTTGTCGACCACGGCAAACAGCTCACTGGCGAGCTCGGCGGACTCGGATGTGCCCAGAAACAGGAAGCCGCCCGGGCGCAGGGCAAAATGGAACATCCGGAGGATGTCCTTCTGGATCTCCCGGTCGAGGTAGATGAGCAGGTTGCGGCAGACGATCAGGTTCAACTGCGAGAACGGTGGGTCAGATAGCAGGTTGTGCCGCGCAAACAGTACCTTCTCGCGGATTTCCTTGCGCACGTGGTAGTGCTGGTCTTCCCTGACGAAGAACTGGCGTAGCCGGGAAGGCGGCACGTCGGTCACGATCGATTCCGGGTACGACCCCTGGCGGGCATTGACGATGGCCCGTTCGTCCAGGTCGGTGGCGAACACCTGCACCTGGCTGGCGCGCTGTTCCACGGCAAGTTGCTCGCAGGCAAGGATGGCCAGGCTGTACGCTTCTTCGCCGGTGGAGCAGCCGGCAGACCAGATGCGAATCTCGCCTGCACCTTCGCAGGGGTCCGGTTCGCTGACCAGCTGTGGCAACACGTGCCGCTCCAGGGCCTCGAAGGCTTCCCGGTCGCGGAAGAAATTGGTAACGCCAATCAGCATGTCGGCGAGCAGGGCTGCCGACTCGTCCTGGTGTTCTTCAAGGTAATGCAGGTACGCGGCCAGGTCGGGCTGACCGGTGACGTGCAGGCGCCGTTCGATACGGCGCAGCACGGTCGCGCGTTTGTAATGCTGGAAGTCGTGGCCGGTGACGCTGCGCAGTTGCAGCAGTATTTCCTCAAGCAGGGGCTCGGAGGCTTGCGGGTCGCCTGCCCGAGTACCCAAGGCAGGTGGCAGCGTGTCGTCGTCAATGCGAGGCAGCTTCACCTGGCAGGCGTTGTGCCACAGTTCCATGAGCTTCTGCGCCAGTTCCGCAGCCGGCAGCACCACATCCACCAGGCCAGTCTCGATGGCGGCCCGGGGCATGCTGTCGTATTGCGCATCGTCCGGGCTCTGCACCAGGGTCACGCCGCCTTGCTCCTTGATACGCGAGAGGCCCACCGCGCCGTCCGCACCGGTACCGGACAACACGACGCAGAACGCATGGTCCTTGTGCACGTCGGCCAGGTCACGGAAAAACAGGTCGATCGCCACGTGATCGCCGCGGCGCCGGTTGGCCGGTGCCACACGCAGGTAACCGTCGTTGGTCGAGAGCCGATTGGCAGGCGAAATGACGTAGACGTGGTTGCGCTCGATAGGCACCGGCTCGGTGACTTGGCGCACGGGCATGCTGGTGGTTTCCTGGATGATGCGGTCGGCGACGCTTTGATGGTCGGGCGACAGGTGCAGCACGATGACAAAAGCCATGCCGGAGTCTGCCGGCATTTGCCGGAACAGGGTGCAGATGGCCTCCATGCCACCCGCCGAGGCGCCGATGCCGACCACGGGGAAGTCCAGGTGGCTGGGGCTGAGATTCGACGGGTGGGGCGCGGCGGGCTGGTTAGCGGTCGACTTCATGGCGGTGCCTTGTACAGACCTGACAGACAGCCCATCGACGCATCGCCGGGCAGGAAGGCGGCCATTATAGGCACTGCACCTGAGGATTCGCGAGCGCTCTGATTTTACGCCAATGGTTGGCCCGCAAGTTTTTGGCGCCATGGAGCGCCGGGTCCACTGTGCTGCCCAGGCCTCACATCCGATGGAATTTTTGGCCCACCCCAGCACTCCATCCTTGAGTCATCCATGGAAAAGAGGAGGGTCGAGCGATGCCTAGTCCCCAGCTGTACATCATCGACTACAAGCTTCACGGGGAGCTGCGCAGTTTCATCATCCGCCTGGAGCGCATGGACAATGCAGAGGCGTGGCACTGGGCGAGCTGTGATGCCGGCATTGGCATCATCCCGAAATTCGGGCGCGAGAAAATCCGCAAGGTCAGCCGGCCAATGGCTGAACGGTACGGTGTTACCGACGTGAGCTGGCGTATTTCAGGCAGCAAGCCCAACCAGTCAGTTGAAGACCCGGCGACCACTGCCTGAAACCACAGTTGATAACGCCCTGTCAGGCCCCTGACTCGGGATCACTGGCAGGCACGGCTGGCCGGTTTTGCTCGTCATCTGCTATGCCAGGGTCTGTGTCAGGGTCATCCACCCGGTCGTTACGCCGGTCTGGTTCGAGTTCCGGCCAATCATCCTGCACGTTACCGCCACCCATCCAGTGCCTGGTGCTCATGTTTGCGCCCTCCGTCCGGGTAAAAGGGCCCGCCTATGGGCGGGCCAACACAGGAGTGAGAGGCCAAGCCACCGATGACCTCTCATAGTGTGAGAAGCGCTTAACGTGTGAGAGGTCCCCGTCAGTTGGCTCAACCCGGACCAACGGTTCAACTGCCGGTGTACTTGACTGCGGCCGCGGTGCGGGAGCTGACGTTCAACGCTTTCAACAGTGATGACACATGGATGCGCACGGTAAACGGCGAGATGTCCAATTCCTTGGCGATTTCCTTGTTGGTCTTGCCTTGGGCAATGAGTTGCAGCACTTCCTGCTGACGCTGGGTGAGCTGCTCCACCCCCTGCTCGGCGTCGAGGCTGGGCAGGAACCCTGAAGGCAGGTACCGAACCAGCACATCGCCCTGGCGAATGGCCAGGATGGCCGCCCCGATTTCATCAGCGCCCAGGCTCTTGCCAATAAACCCGTCCACGCCCGTGGCCATGACCTGCTCGATGATCACCGGGTCATCGACCATGGACACGATGATCAACGTAGTGCGCTGCCACTGCCGGCGCAGCTGCGCCAGGCTGGCGACGTCTGCCAAACCAGGGAAACGCAGGTCCAGTATCAGCGTGTCTGGCACGTCCCCGACCACGGCCAGGGCGATCACCTCGTCCAGCCTCCCTGCTTCTTCCACGCAAGCACCCGGCAGCACGCGCTGCACGGTGCGCACCATGGCTTCCCTGAACAGCGGATGGTCATCCGCCACAATGATGCGACACTTCACGCCTGGCAACTCCCTATGGCCGCGGTTGGATCCAACCATGTTAACTTAGCATGCCCTCCCCGAAGGGCCTGCTCGCGCCCGCACGAAGTAGCCGCACGAAAAGGACAATGCCCATGGAACTGGACAAGAACAACGAACTGGACCAAGCCAACCTGCGCCTGGTGGTGGGCAGTTGTGCACTGGTGTACGTCAGCCTGCTGGTGTTTCTGCCCGGCAGCACGCCTGGCGTCCATCTCATCGTAAGCTGCTACATTTTCATTTTTCTGTTGGTGTCGGTGGCTTTGCGCCAGGCCATCGCCCGCTGGCCCGGCCACTACCCCTGGCGGCGGGTGCTGGGCATGGTGCATGACTACACCGGCACCTGCTTTGGCCTTGTGGTAGGCGGCGAGCCCGCATTGCCGCTGTATGCAGTGATGGTGTGGGTGAACCTGGGCAACGGCATGCGCTTTGGCTCGCGCTACCTGGCGATTGCCACTGGCCTTGCGCTGGTGGCGCTGCTGGCCGTGTACCAGATTACCCCGTACTGGCAGGCCAACCCGTTCATGGTGCTGATGCTGCTGGTCACCAGCACGGTGATACCCGGCTACGCCCACTTGCTGCTGGAGCGCACCCGCAAGGCGTCGGAGCAGGCGGCGGCGGCCAACCGCGAAAAATCGCGTTTTCTGGCCCAGGCCAGCCATGACCTGCGCCAGCCGATTCACTCCATCAGCCTGTTCACGGCGTGCCTGCGCGAGGCACGGCTGGGGGAAGAAGAGCGCAGCTTGGTGGACAGCATCGACCGCTCGCTGTTGAACGTGTCGCAGCTGTTCCGTTCGATTCTGGACCTGTACACCCTGGACAACGGCCGTGTGCAGCCTCGCTACGAGACCTTTGCGCTGGGCGAATTTCTGGCCGAGCTGTTGCGCCAGAACGCCGAAGCAGCCCGGTGGGCCGGCGTGGACATGCGCCTGCGCCCCTGCACCCACTGGACACGGGCTGACCGCGGCATGCTGGCCACCATGGTGCAGAACGTGCTGTCCAACAGCTTCAAGTACGCCGCGCAACGCCCACTGCTGATTGCCGTAAGGCGCTGTGGTAACGGGCTGGCCATTGTCATCTGCGACCAGGGCAGGGGTATCGACCCGGCGCACCAGGCGCTGGTGTTCGAAGAGTTCTATCGGGTACGGCAGGTGCGTGACAAGGACATCGAAGGCGTGGGGCTGGGCCTGTCGATTGTGCGCAGGCTGGGCCGGTTGATGGGTTTGCACGTGCAATTGCGCTCGCGGCCGGGGCATGGCACCACAATGGCACTGCAAGGCTTGCCGCGCCTGGCTGCGCAAACCCAAAAGGCCGTTACCGAACAGGCACTGGCAGCGCCCGGCATGCTGAGCGGCTTGCGGGTGTGCCTGATCGAGGATGACCATAACGTGTTGCGCGCGACCACCGGGCTGCTGCAGCGCTGGGGGTGCGAGGTGGCTGCGCACAGTTCGGCGCAGGTCACCAACCGTGACTGCGACGTGATCGTGGCGGACTATGACCTGGGACAAGAGGCGACCGGTGTGGATTGCATTGAACGGTTGCGGGCGCAGCGGGGGTGGGCAGTGCCAGCGCTGATCATGACCGGCCATGACCCGGACAGAATCCAGGCAGTGGTGCAGGGTCGCGACATCGCGGTATTGTCCAAACCCGTGCGCCCAGCCGAGCTGCGGGCCGCCCTGCGCACGTTGCGCGAAGGTTCGGCGGCGCCGGTCGGTTAAACCAGCGCTGTATCAGCTGCTACTGCAGCCTCGGGGTTTCGCCTTCCTTCACGCAGCTGGGTGACGGTTGGTAGATACCCATCCCCGCCACCGCCACCAGGGCGCCGCTCGGGATCTGACATTCGAATCGTCCTTTGCCAGTGGCTGCCGTGTAATAGGTAATGGTGCTGTCGTTGCGCACGTCCGCGATCCGGGAAACCTTGGTGTTCAGCACCAGTTCGGTACGTTGCTTGAGGGTTTCGTCAGAAGGCTTGACGGTCTGGCAGCCGGCCACGCCGACCAGGACGGCAGCACTGATAAGCAGTTTGAAGGGGGTCATGAAGAAGCTTCCTTGGCGGTGTTATCCCCGGACTATAAACCCACGAGTCAGGGGGGGCGATTAGGACGGATGTACTACATAGCCAAAGGCCACCACCTTGCTGAATCGCTTGTGCAGCCGCCGCGGCGCACGGCTCGGCGCCACGATGGCCGCCGCCGCCTATACAGGCTGCTTGAGCACCAGCGTCAGGATGTCATAACTGGCAACCACTTCCCCCAGCTGGTTAGTCACCTCCACATCCCAGGCCACCACCCCCTGGGGTTGGCCCAGCGGGCTGGCCTTGCCCTGGTCGATCTTGCGCTTGCAGGTCAGGCGCGCCTGGATGGTATCGCCGATGCCTACCGGGTTGATGAAGCGCAGGGTGTCCAGGCCATAGTTGGCCAGCACGGGCCCTTCTCCAGGGGAGACGAACAGCCCGGCGGCGGCCGACAACACGAAATAGCCATGAGCAATGCGCTTGCCAAACTGCGAGGCCTTGGCGGCAATCTCGTCGAAATGCATGTAGAAATGATCGCCCGACAGGCAACCGAAGTTGACCAGGTCGGCTTCGGTGACCGTGCGCCGGTGGGTCAGTAGCGACTCACCGATTTGCAGCTGTTCGAAATAGCGGCGGAAAGGGTGCACCTCTGTTTCGATCACTTTGCCGCCACGCACATACTCTCCGGTGACTGCGCTGAGCATGCTCGGTGAGCCCTGCACGGCGGCGCGTTGCAGGTAATGCTTGACCGCGCGCAGGCCGCCCAGTTCTTCACCGCCACCGGCGCGCCCAGGCCCGCCATGCTTGAGTTGCGGCAGTGGCGAGCCGTGGCCGGTGGATTCCTTGGCCGCTTCGCTGTCCAGCACCAGCAGCCGGCCATGCCAGGCGGCTGCGACGGGAACCGCCTTGGCTGCCACTGCGCGGTCGCTGGTCACCAGGGTGGCCACCAGGCTGCCCTTGCCACGGGCCGCGAGGGCCAGGGCTTCGTCCAGGTCGTGGTAGGCCATCAGCGTGCTCACCGGGCCGAAGGCCTCGATGTCGTGGGCGCCGCCTTCTGCATGGGGGTCGCGGGCCTGGAGCAAGGTCGGCGCGAAGAATGCGCCTTCGGCAACGCCTTCGCCGCGGGGGGCGAACCCGTCGCTGGCCCCGAACAGCTGATCGCAACTGTGCAACAGGCTGCGCACACGCTCGGCCACATCGCGCTGCTGGTCATGAGACGCCAGGGCGCCCATGCGCACGCCCTCCACCGAAGGGTCACCGACCACCACCTTGGCCAGGCGCTCACGCAGGCGCGTGGCAACGGCGTCGATATGCCTGGCCGGCACGATGGCGCGGCGGATAGCGGTGCATTTCTGGCCGGCCTTGGTGGTCATTTCGCGCACCACCTCCTTGATGTACAGCTCGAATGCCTCGCTGTCCGGGCTGACGTCGGGCCCAAGAATGGCGCAGTTGAGCGAATCGGCCTCGGCGGTGAACGGTACCGAGTGGCGTATGAGGTTAGGGGTGACGCGCAGCTTGGCGGCGGTGTCTGCGGAGCCGGTGAACGTCACCACGTCCTGCTCTTGCAGGCGATCGAGCAGGTCGCCGGTGCTGCCGATCACCAGTTGCAGGCTGCCTTCGGGCAGAAGGCCGGAGGCCTGCATCAGGCGGACCACCGCTTCGGTCAGGTAGCTGGTCGAGGTGGCTGGCTTGACGATGCACGGCATGCCAGCCAGGAAGGTGGGCGCGAACTTTTCCAGCAGGCCCCAGATAGGGAAGTTGAAGGCGTTGATGTGCACCGCCACACCCGCAAGCGGCACCAGGATATGGGTGCCGGCGAAGTGCCCGAGCTTGCCCAGTGCCATGGCCGGGCCCTCGTGCAGCACATTGCCGGACGGCAACTCCCGGCTGCCGATACCGGCATAGGAAAACAGCGTGGCATTACCACCTTCTATGTCGATCCAGCTGTCGGCGCGGGTGGCGCCGCTGTGGTGAGACAGGGCATACAGCTGTTCCTTGCGCTCGGCCAGGTACAGTGCGATGGCTTTGAGGCGTGCAGCGCGCTGCTGGAAGTCCATGCCCATCAGGCTGGGCAGACCGCGTTGGCGGGCGAAGTCCACAGCCTCGGCGAAGTCGGGGCGTTCTTCATGGCTGTAGGCGAGTATGTGCCCGTCAAGGGCGCTGCGCAGGGCCTGGGCACCGTGTTGGCCCAGCCAGCGGCCGGCGATGAAGCTTTGCAGGGTAGGGGCGGCAGACATGCGTTTCTCCAGGCGAGTCAAGTGAGGGGGCGCGCTTACCACAGCGCCAGGGTGTAGCCGATGATCAGGCGGTTCTCGTCAACGGCATTGGTCTGCCCGTTGCCGGAGCGGAAGGTGACGTTGCGCCAGCGCAGGCTCACGTCCTTGAACGGGCCACTCTGGATCACATAGGTGAGGTCCGTGTCGCGCTCACGCTCACGGCCGTTGCTGATGGTGGCGGTGTGTGCACCGCGGCCATCGGTGTAGCGGGTCATGAAACTCAGACCGGGGATGCCCAGCGCGACGAAATCGTAGTCGTAGCGCAGTTGCCAGGAGTCCAGCCCGGCGCGGGTGAAGGTGTTGTAGGTGACCAGGTTCACGGTGAACGGGTCGCCGCCATTGACGAACGGGAAGGCGCTGCCCCCCGACATCTGTTGCCAGGTGGCAGTGAACTTGTGGGCACGTACCCCCAGGGTGAACATGGCGTTGAAGTTGCGGTTGTCGATCTCGCCCGCACGCTGTGCGCCATCGCTGCGGCTGTCGAAATAGCGCAGGTCGCTGCGCAGGCTCAGCCCTTCGCCCAAGGGGCGAGTGTCGACCAGGCCGATGAACTGCTGGCGGTAGATGTCCTGCAGTTTGGCGTAGTAGTAGCTGACGCTGGTCTGCGGGGTGAGGGCATAGCTGCCGCCCGCCAGGTCGAGGTGGTCGCTGCTGGCGGCGCCGTAGCCGATATCATCGCGGCCTGAAGAATCGCGCAGGTTGGCCTTGGTCAGCCGGCCCGCATTTATGGTCAGGCCGTCCAGCTCCTGGCTGGTGAGCAAGCCGCCCTGGAAGGTGGAGGCCAGCAGCCGCGTGTCGTTGAACACCACCACCGGCAATATCGGCTGCAGCGTGCCCAGGCGCAGGGTGCTTTTCGACACCCGGGCTTTTGCGGTCAGGCCCAGTTCGCTGTAGTCATCCACCGGTTCATGGCTGCGCGGGCCAAAGGGCAGCAGGCCGGTGTTACGCCGATCGCGGCTGCTGTCCAGCTTGAGGCCCAGCTGGCCCATGGCATCGACGCCAAACCCGATCGGGCCTTCGGTGAAGCCCGACTCCACACGGGCGGTAAAACCCTGTGCCCATTCTTCGGCCTTGGCCTGGGGCGCGTTGGCCTGCCTGAAGTCGCGGTTGATGTAGTGGTTGCGCAGTTCAAGCCGCGCATGGCTGTCGCCGATGAAGTCGGCAAAGGCCGGCAAGGGCAGGGCGAGGGTGGCCAGGCACGCTGCTGACATGAAAGGGGTACGGGTCATTGTTGTTGTTTTATCCGACATGGTGGTAGGCCTTGGCTGTCAATGCTTGCTGGCGCCGGCAGCGCCGATGCCGGTCATGGAGCGGATGAACTGGGCCAGGTAGCGGCCGCGCTCCTCGCGTGCACGCTCGGAGGAGTCAGTTACCGAGAATGCCCAGGCCCCCAGAAACGCCAGGCTCATGGAAAACAACGCCGGGTTGCTGTAGGGGAACAACGGCTGCTCGTGGTGCAGTACGTTCACCCACACCGCAGGGCCCAGCACCACCAGCAGTACCGCCGACACCAGCCCGGCCATGCTGCCGCACACCGCACCGCGGGTGGTGAGGCCTTTCCAGAACATCGAAAGCAGCAGCACCGGGAAGTTGACCGAGGCGGCCACGGCCAGTACCAGCCCGGAAAGGAAGGCGATGTTCTGCGATTCGAACAGCAGGCCCAGGATGACGGCGAGCAGGCCGATCATCAGCGTGGCGATGCGCGACACGCGCATTTCTTCCTGCTCGGTGGCCTTGCCCTGGCGAACCACGCACGCATACAGGTCGTGGGACACGGCAGAAGCGCCCGACAAGGCCAGGCCGGCCACCACCGCCAGGATGGTGGCAAAGGCCACGGCGGAGATGAAGCCCAGGAACAGGTTGCCGCCTACGGCCTGGGCCAGGTGGACGGCCACCATGTTGCCGCCGCCGATGATGGCCCCAGCGGCATCACGGTAGGCAGGCTCTGTACCGACCATGACGATGGCGCCGAAGCCGATCACGATCAGCAACAGGTAGAAGTAGCCGATGAAGCCGGTGGCGTAGAACACGCTCTTGCGCGCTTCCTTGGCATCGCTGACGGTGAAGAAGCGCATGAGGATGTGCGGCAGCCCGGCCGTGCCGAACATCATGCCCAGCCCCAGGGAAATGGCGTCGATCGGGTTGGACAGCAACCCCCCGGGCGCCATGATCGCCTGGCCCTTGGCGTGCACGGCCACGGCACTGGCGAACATGGCCTCAGTGCTGAAACCGAAGTGTTTGAGCACCATGAATGCCATGAAGCTGGTGCCCGAGAGCAGCATCACCGCCTTGATGATCTGCACCCAGGTGGTGGCCAGCATGCCACCAAACGTGACATAGGCGACCATCAGCACACCCACCAGCATGACCGCGTACAGGTAGCTGATGCCGAACAGCAACTCGATCAGCTTGCCGGCCCCCACCATCTGCGCCACCAGGTACATCAGCGCCACCACCAGGGTGCCGAAAGCGGAGGTCAGGCGCACGGGGGTTTGTGCCAGGCGGTAGCTCACCACATCGGCAAAGGTGTACTTGCCCAGGTTGCGCAGCCGTTCGGCGATCAGAAACAGGATGATCGGCCAGCCTGCCAGCACACCCAGGGCGTACAGCAGCCCGTCGTAGCCGTTCATGAACATCATGGCCGAGATGCCCAGGAACGAGGCTGCGCTGATCATGTCCCCGGCGATGGCCAGGCCGTTCTGCATGCCGGTCAGGCCGCCGCCAGCAGTGTAGAAGTCGCTGGCCGAGCGGGTGCGCAGGGCAGCCCAGCGGGTCACCAGCAGGGTGAAGCAGACGAACACCATGAACATCGAAATGGCTGTCCAGTTCATTGTGCGCACTCCTGGCGGACCTTGTCGTTGAGCGGGTCGAGCACATGGTTGGCGCGGTGCACATAAATGCCGGTAAGGGCGAAGGACAACAGCACCATGAGCACCCCAACCAGCATGCCGACGGTGGTTACGCCACCACTGAGTGACTGGCCCAGGGTGCTGGGGGAGAAGGCCACCAGCAGCACGAAGCCGTAGTAGATCACCAGCATGGTCAGGGTCAGGCTGCCATTGAGGCGGCGCTTACGCCGCACCAGGTGCTGGAAATCGGGGTGATTGGTGATGCTTTCTATGTGCTCGGGGGTCATGGCAAGCGATCTCTTGGTTTTGTAATTGTTTTGTTGAGGTCACGCAGGTGTTGCGGTGTTGCTCAGGGCCTCTTCGCGGGTAAATCGGATTGCCGCACCGCCGCTCCTACAGGGGTTTGCACAAGCGCCTTATCTGTGGGAGCGGGTTTACCCGCGAAGCAGGCGGCGCGGTTTTAAAGCTGGTCGAAATCGAGGACTACCTTGTCGCTCACCGGGTACGTCTGGCACGAAAGCACATACCCGGCGGCCACTTCGTAATCTTCCAGGGCATGGTTGCTGTCCATCTCCACCTCGCCCTCGACCACGCGGCACTTGCAGGTGGAACACACCCCGGCCTTGCACGAATACGGCAACTCGGCACCCATGGCATTGCCTGCATCCAGCACGCTCTGGGTGTTGCGCGGCAAGTCGAAGGCCAGCGCCCGGCCATCGCTGATCACGGTGATATGGCTGACGGCAGCGTCCACCTGGCGGGCCGCCGCCCGCGCCTGGCGGCGGGCGTGGCTGCCTTCAGCGGCGAACAGTTCGAAGTGGATGCGATCCTTGGCCATGCCATTGGCCTGCAGGCTGGCCCGCACCGTCTCGGTCATGGCCTGTGGCCCGCAGATGAACGCGGCGTCCAGGGCCGTCACATCCAGCCAGCGGGTAAACAACTGGCCGCACTTGTCTGCGTCGATCCGGCCGTTGTACAGGTCCACGTCCTGCTGCTCGCGGCTGAACACGAAGATCAGGTTGAGGCGGTCGAGGTACTGGTTTTTCAGGTCTTCGAGCTTGTCGCGAAACAGTGCACTGGCGCTGGCGCGGTTGCCGTACAGCAAGGTGAAGCGGCTGTGGGGCTCGGTAGCCAGGGTGGTGGCGATGATGGACAGCAACGGCGTGATGCCGCTGCCGGCCGCCACACCCAGGTACTGAGCGTGGCGGGCTGGGTCCAGCAACACGAAGAAGCTGCCGGCGGGCGGCATTACGTCCAGTTGCTGGCCGGGCTGAAGCACTTCATTGGCAAACGCCGAAAAGCGCCCGCCCGGCACGCGCTTGACCGCAACCCGCAACTCGCCGTCCTGCACAGCGCTGCAGATGGAATAGGAACGGCGCACCTCTTGGTCATCCAACTGCGTACGCATGACCAGGTACTGACCTTGGGTGAAGCGAAACTGCGCCTGCAGATGCTCGGGCACGTCGAAGACGATGGACACCGCATCGCGGGTCTCGTTGCGCACTTGCTTGACGGTCAGGCTGTGAAACTGGCTCATGGTGCTCTCCACGGCTCAAATGCATTTGAAATAGTCGAACGGCTCCAGGCACGCGCGGCAGCGATACAGCGCCTTGCAGGCCGTGGAACCGAACTGGCTGAGCAGCTCGGTATGGGCGCTGCCGCATTGCGGGCAGCGCACCTCGGGCGGCTTGCCCAACAAACTGGCCTTGCTGGTGCTGCCTTCGGGCGGGGCAATGCCGTAGGCGTGCAGGCGCTGGCGGCCCAGCTCGCTGATCCAGTCGCTGGTCCAGGCCGGGGTCAGGCGCCGCTCCAGCGCAGGCGCACTAAACCCGGCCTGCTCCAGTGCCTGGCGGATATCGCCTTCGATCACTTCGGTGGCCGGGCAGCCGGAGTAGGTGGGGGTCACGACCAGGTGCAGGTGCCCGTCACGCCAGGCCACATCCCGCACCACGCCCAGGTCCACCACGCTGACAACCGGTACCTCCGGGTCCATGACCTGGGCCAGTACGCCCCAGGCACGGGCCAGGTCGCCCTCGCGCAGGGCCCGGGCGCCGCGGTCACCGGCTATCAGCTCACCAGGTTGCATCGGGGTAGGCCCTCGGCAGGAACTGCATCTCGGCCAGCAACAGGCCCAGGTGCTCGGTGTGCAGGCCCTTGCGCCCATCCAGGTAAAAATGGCTGGCAGGCTGGGGCACGGGCAGCTCCACGGCGGCGAAGGTGGCGGCCACCTGCTCGCGCCAGGCATCTGCCACGGCGACCGGGTCTGCGGCCACGCCCGCTTCGGCAAGCTGCACTTCGTCATCACTGCCTGCGGTCAATTCGACGGTGAAGCGCCACAGCAGCGTGATGGCGGCCAGCATGCGCCGGCGGCTTTCATCGGTGCCGCCGCCCAGGCGCTGCACCCATTCACTGGAACGGCGCAGGTGGTAGGTCGCCTCTTTCAGTGCCTTCGCCGCGATACCGGCGACACGTGCGTCGCTGGAACCCGCCAGGCCCTGCAGCACGGCATGGTGCCAGGCGTCGTAAAAAAACTGCCGGGTCATGGTGACGGCGAAGTCACCATTGGGCTGCTCGACCAACAGCAGGTTGCGGTATGCGCGCTCGTCGCGGCGCATGGCCAGGTCATCGGCATCGCGACCGTCGCCCAGCAGCTCGGCGGCGTAGTCCAGCCAGTTGCGGGCCTGGCCCACCAGGTCGAGGCCGACATTCATCAGCGCGAGTTCTTCCTCGATGGCCGGTGCCCGCCCGCACCATTCGCACAGCCGTTGGCCATGCACCAGGGCACTGTCGCCCAGCAGCAGCAAGTAGGGAATCAGGGGTTGTGTATGCATGGCCGACCTCACATGTGCCCCACTTCATCGGGCAGCTCATAGAAGCTGGCATGGCGGTACACCTTGTCATCGGCGGGGGCAAACAGCGGGTCCTTTTCATCCGCCGCAGAGGCAGTGATCAAAGCCGAAGGCACTACCCACAGGCTGACGCCTTCACTGCGACGGGTGTACAGCTCGCGGGCGTTTTCCATGGCCATGGCCGCATCGGCGGCGTGCACGCTGCCCACATGCTTGTGGTTCAGCCCGTGCTTGCTGCGCACGAACACTTCGTAGAGGGTCCAGACAGACATTTTCGATCTCCGCATCATTCGCCGCTCAGGCGGCGTTCTTGTTCTGCTGCTTGCGCGCATAGGCCACCGCGGCCTCGCGTACCCAGGCGCCGCCTTCGATGGCTTGGCGCCGGGTGCCCACACGTTCCTGGTTGCAAGGGCCATTGCCCTTGATCACCTCGTAGAATTCGTCCCACTGGATGTCGCCAAAGTCGTAATGGCCGCGCTCGGCGTTCCATTTCAGGTGCGGGTCCGGGGCAGTGCAGCCCAGCAGTTCGAGTTGCGGCACGGTCTGGTCGATGAAGCGCTGGCGCAGCTCGTCGTTGGTCTGGCGTTTGATTTTCCAGGCCATGGACTGGGCGCTGTTGGGCGAATGCTCGTCGCTTGGGCCGAACATCATCAGGGCCGGCCACCACAGGCGGTTGATGGCGTCCTGCACCATGTCCCTTTGAGCCTGGGTGCCCTGGCGCATCATGGTCAGGAGGATTTCGTAGCCCTGGCGCTGGTGAAAGCTTTCTTCCTTGCAGATGCGCACCATGGCCCGGGCGTAGGGGCCATAGGAGGTGCGTTGCAGCACCACCTGGTTGACGATGGCAGCGCCGTCCACCAACCAGCCCACAGCGCCCATGTCGGCCCAGCTGAGGGTGGGGTAGTTGAAGATGCTGGAGTATTTGGCCTTGCCGCTGTGGAGCTTGGCGATTTCATCATCGCGGTCGGCCCCCAGGGTTTCCATGGCGCTATACAGGTAGAGCCCGTGGCCGGCTTCGTCCTGGATCTTGGCCATCAGTTGCAGCTTGCGTTTGAGGCTGGGGGCGCGGGTGACCCAGTTGCCTTCGGGGAGCATGCCGACGATTTCTGAGTGGGCGTGCTGCGAGATCTGCCGGATGAGCGTTTGGCGGTAGGCCTCGGGCATCCAGTTCTTGGCCTCGATCTTGATTTCAGCGTCGATCTTTTCCTGGAAATGCCGCTCTTCTGGGGACATTTCTTCCAGGGCCTTGACGTGCTTGACGCCGGTTTCCACTAGCTGTGCGTACATGGGAGCGACTCCTGCTGGGGCATGCGTCATTTGTAGGCGATACATAATACATCGTCAAACAGTTTATGCTGTATCGAATGAGATTTTTGTATCGGTTCAGGTCTTTTCGCGGGCAAGCCCGCCCCACCGGGGGCACGACGTGCAAAAAAAAGCCCCGAACAGGCCGGGGCTCGGGGGCCGCTGGATTAGTCAGCTGGCAAGCCGCTTGTCAAAAACGTGGCAAGCCTTGCCTTCTGAACGCTTGAGCGTGCCGCATGGCTGCAACCGCACCTGGGTGCTGATGCCGATGTAGGTCTTGACCTGCCGCGCCAGTTCGGCCGTGAGCAACGCGCGCTGGCTGTCGTCGAGGTGCTGGCATTCTGCGCGCAGCTCAACGTGCACCTCGACACTGTCCAGGTTGCCATTGCGATACAGGTGTATTTCATACATCTCTGAAAGCTGTTTTATTTTCAGCACCTGCTCTTCGATCTGCGTGGGGAATACGTTCACCCCACGGATGATGAGCATGTCGTCGCTGCGGCCGGTGATCTTGCCGATGCGCCGCATCGGCCTGGCAGTGCCGGGTAGCAGCCGGGTGAGGTCGCGGGTGCGGTAGCGCACCATGGGCAGGGCTTCCTTGCTCAGCGAGGTGAACACCAGCTCGCCCAACTGCCCGTCAGGCAGCACTGCACCGGTGACCGGGTCGATGATCTCGGGGTAGAAGTGGTCTTCCCAAATGGTCGGGCCATCTTTGGTCTCGATGCATTCCATCGCCACCCCGGGGCCCATGATTTCGGAGAGGCCATAGATGTCCAGCGCCTGGATGCCCAGGCGCTGTTCAATGGACCGGCGCAGTTCGTCGGTCCATGGCTCGGCGCCGAAAATGCCCAGGCGCAGCTTCAGGGCGTGCGGGTCGATGCCCTGGCGCTCGATCTCGTCGGCCAGGTTGAGCATGTAGGACGGCGTGACCATGATGATGTCGGGCTGGAAGTCGCGAATCAGCTGTACCTGTTTCTCGGTTTGCCCGCCCGACATGGGGATCACCGTGCAGCCCAGGCGCTCGGCCCCGTAGTGGGCGCCGAGCCCGCCGGTGAACAGGCCGTAACCGTAGGACACATGAACCTTGTCACCCTTGCGCCCACCCGCGGCGCGGATGGAGCGGGCCACCACGTTGGCCCAGGTGTCGATGTCGTTCTGGGTGTAGCCCACCACCGTAGGCTTGCCGGTGGTGCCGCTGGAGGCATGCAGGCGCACCACCTCTTCCTGGGGCACGGCGAACATACCGTAGGGGTAGTTGTCACGCAGGTCGCTTTTGCCGGTGAAGGGGAACTTCGCCAGGTCTTCCAGGCAACGCAGGTCATCGGGGTGAGCACCGCATTCGGTAAAGCGCTGACGGTACAACGGGACATTGTCGTAGGCGTGCTTCAGGCTCCAGCGCAACTGCGTCAGCTGGTGCTGGCGCAGGGCATCGACACTGGCGGTTTCCAGCGGGTCCAGCAGGGCACGATCGGCATCATGGTACATGTTCATGGTTTCACTCGAATTGTTGTTGTACGCCGCAGCCTCGGTCAGGGCACTGGGCGGTGAGTGCAATAAACGCAGCATATAGGGCTGCGCGCCGCTAGGTAACACGGCGATGACGCAGGGCGCTCAGAGGCGCTCGATGATCATCGCGATGCCTTGGCCCACCCCGATGCACATGGTGCACAGGGCATAGCGCCCGGCGGTTTCTTCTAGCTCGTGCAGGGCCGTGGTCACCAGCCGCGCACCGCTCATGCCCAATGGATGCCCGAGGGCGATGGCGCCGCCGTTGCGGTTGACCCGTGGGTCGTCGTCTGCCACGCCCAGTTCGCGCAGCACGGCCAGCCCCTGCGCGGCGAACGCTTCGTTGAGCTCGATGACGTCCATGCTTGCCAGTGCCAGGCCGGTCAGTTCGAGCACCTTGCGGGTTGCGGGCACCGGGCCGATGCCCATCAGCCTGGGCTCGACGCCGGCGACAGCCATGCCGACGATGCGGCCACGGGCCTTCAGCCCATGACGGCGCGCCGCCGAGGGGCTGGCCAGCAGCAGCGCGCAGGCGCCGTCGTTGACCCCCGAGGCATTGCCCGCCGTGACGGTGCCGCCTTCGCGAAACGGCGTACCAAGGCGAGCAAGCTGCTCGAGCGTGGTTTCAGCACGCACGTGTTCGTCATGCTCCACCACCACGGCCGGGCCTTTGCGCCGGGCAACCTCGACCGGCACGATTTCCTGTGCCAGGCGCCCGCGGGCCTGGGCGGCGGCGGCTTTTTGCTGGCTGCGCAGGGCGAAGGCATCCTGGTCGGCGCGGGAAATGCCGTACTGCTCGGCTACGTTCTCGGCGGTCTCCGGCATCGAGTCGGTGCCGTATACCTGCTTGAGCGCCGGGTTGACGAAGCGCCAGCCGATGGTGGTGTCGTACAGTTCGGCTGTACGCCCAAAGGCTTGCTCGGCTTTACCCATCACGAACGGCGCACGCGACATGGACTCCACACCGCCTGCCAGCATCAGCCCGGCCTCTGCGCAGCGCAAAGCGCGGGCAGCGTTGCCAATGGCATCCAGGCCCGAGCCGCACAGCCGGTTCAGCGTAGTGCCCGGCACGTCGACCGGCAGGCCAGCCAGCAGGCTGGCCATGTGCGCCACGTTGCGGTTGTCCTCGCCGGCCTGGTTGGCGCAGCCAAGGATGACATCGTCGACGGCCTGCCAGTCCAGCCCCGGGTGCCGCTGCATCAGGGCCTTGAGTGGTATGGCGGCAAGGTCATCGGCCCTGATCCCGCTCAGGGCCCCGCCGTAGCGGCCGATGGGGGTGCGGATGGCGTCGATGATCAAGGCATCGCCGGGCATGTGTTCATTCATCTTCGCTCTCCTGCGCCAGCACGGTGCCGCGCACTTTGTAGGATTTGCCATGGAACATCGCCACCAGCGCTCCGTGCTGGTTACTTATGCGCACGTGGTACAGGCCCGTGCGGCCCTTGCGGCTGACTTCCTCGGCGCTGGCGGTGAGCACGTCATCGCGCAGCGCAGGTGCCAGGTAGTCAATGCTGCAGCCCAAGGCCACGGTGGCCTGG
This sequence comes from Pseudomonas sp. S60, assembly GCF_016647865.1. Classification (NCBI taxonomy): domain Bacteria; kingdom Pseudomonadati; phylum Pseudomonadota; class Gammaproteobacteria; order Pseudomonadales; family Pseudomonadaceae; genus Pseudomonas; species Pseudomonas sp. S60. The sequence goes on from NZ_JACVVH010000015.1 coordinate 58,661, forward strand.
TCATGGCTGTTGCAGGCGAACGCGAACGCCGAGTCCGCCAGGGCGAACAGAAAGCCACCGTGGCAGGTGCCGTGGCCCTGAATCATGTCGGCCCGCACCGCCATGCTGACGGTGACACGCCCGGGGGCAACGGCTTCAAGGCGCATGCCCAGGCCCTGACTGGCGGGGTCGCGGGCGTACATGGCCTGGGCGCAGGCCTGCGCCAGTTCGTGATTAGTCATGCAGAGACCCTCCCTCGGCCGTGCAACGGCGCAGCAGCAGCGAGGGCCGGTAACGGCTTTCGCCATAGGCATGCTGCAGGTTCTCGAGCACCCGCAGGGTGTTGGCCAGGCCAATGGCCGACGCCCATGCCAGTGGCCCGCACGGGTAGTTGACGCCTGCGCGCATGGCCAGGTCGATGTCCGCTGCTGTTCCAACACCTTGCAACACGGCATCGGCCGCTTCATTGGCCAGCATGGCAACGGTGCGCAGCACCACCAGGCCAGGCAGGTCGGCCACCGGCGTCGCGCGCAAACCCGCACGCTGCAGCAATGCCACGGCCTGCTCCAGCGCCTGGGTAGACGTGTCGCCCGACCAGCTGATGGCAAGGCGGGTGGCGGTGGCATAGTCGAAGGCAAGATCGAGCAATACCAGGTTCGGCAGGCCATCCTCTTGCGCGCGCTGGCTGGCCAGGCGCCCGTCGGACAGTGCCAGGGTCGCATCGCCCACCCGAAGTACGCCGCTGCCAGCGCGGCCGTTGACGGCTACGCCACCGGCGCGCAAGCGGTCAATCAATGGCTGCAGGATGCCCGCGGGGCCTTCCAGGGTGCAGGCGTCCACAGGCGTATCGCTACACAGTTCTGCGGGCTGGGGGCGTTCGGCCTGTTCGTGGTAGCTGTAAAAGCCATGCCCGCTCTTGCGCCCCAGGCGGCCCGCATCCACCAGTTCTTTTTGCGCCAAGGATGGCTGAAAGCGAGGGTCGCCATAGAAGGCCTCGAACACTGAGCACGTCACGGCGTAGTTGACGTCATGCCCAATCAGGTCGGTGAGTTCAAAGGCGCCCATGCGAAAGCCACCGGCCTCGCGCAACACCGCATCGAGGCTGGCGCAGTCGGCCGCACCTTCCTGCAGCAGGCGCAGGCTTTCGGCATAAAAAGGCCGTGCTACCCGGTTGACGATGAAGCCTGGCGTGGAGCGCGCATACACCGGGCGTTTGCCCCAGGCTTGAGCCGTGGCATGCACGACAGCGGCGACATCCGGGGCGGTAGCCAGGCCGGAAACGACCTCTACCAGGGCCATCAGCGGGGCTGGGTTGAAGAAGTGCATGCCCACCACTTGCTCAGGGCGCTGCAGCCCGGAGGCCAGGCGGGTGATGGACAGGGAGGAGGTATTGCTGGCGAGAATGCAGTCGCTGCGGCACACCGACTCCAGCTGCTGGAACAAGGCCTGCTTGACCTGCAGGTCCTCGACGATCGCTTCGATCACCAGGCCGGCATCGGCCAGCGCTTCCAGGCTGTCGACGGGGTGCAACCGGTTGCAGATGGCGGCGCGCTCAGCCGCTTGCAACTTGCCCTTTTCCACCAGCCGTGACAATTGCCGGTCGATACCGGCCCGCCCCTCGGCTGCGGCGCCGGGGCGGGTGTCGTAAAGCATCACAGGGTGGCCTGCCTGGGCCGCGACCTGCGCGATGCCGGCGCCCATGGCCCCGGCACCGATGACGGCGACGTAGGTTTCACGAGAAAGTACGCTCATGTCAGCGCCCCTTGAACGCGGGGGTGCGTTTGTTCATGAACGCGTTCACCCCTTCACGGTAGTCGTCGCTGCGGCCGGCCAGGCGCTGCAGGTCACGCTCCAGCTGCAGCTGGTCGTCGAACCCGTTGTCGAAACTGGCATTGAGCCCGCGCTTGATCAGGGCCAGACCGTAGGTGGGCTGGGTGGCCAGCTGGCGGGCGAGGGCCAGCGCTTCGTCACGCAGCGCGGCGTCGTCCACTACGCGGTGGATCAAGCCCCACTGCTCGGCCTGCTCTGCGCCAAGGCGTTCGCCCAGCATGGCCAGGGCCTTGGCCCGTGCCATGCCGACTAGCCGCGGCAGCAGCCAGGTGCCGCCCGAGTCTGGCACCAGGCCGATCTTGCAGAAGGCTTGGATGAAACTGGCTGAGCGGGCTGCCAGTACCAGGTCGCACGCCAGCGGGATATTGGCTCCAGCCCCGGCGGCGACACCGTTAACGGCGCACACGACCGGCATGGGCAGGTCGCGCAGGGTGCGCACCAACGGGTTGTAGAACCTGTCGATGGACTCACCCAGGTCAGGCATGTCGGCCCCTGGTGCCACGTTACGGTCGGACAGGTCCTGGCCCGCGCAGAACGCGCGGCCTTCGCCAGTCAGCAGCAACACGCGGGCCTCGCTGCTGTGGCGCACCTGTTTGAGCGCTTCGCGCACTTCCAGGTGCATGGCCGTGTTGAAACTGTTGAGCTGCTCTGGGCGGTTGAAGGAGAGAAGGGCTACGCCGTCCTCAATGGCAAACACGATGTGCTGGAAAGGCATGACAGACTCGCTCCGTCGGTGGCGGGTAGTGTTTCAGCGGCCCTGGAAGTGCGGCTGGCGTTTTTCCTGGAAGGCGCGGATACCTTCGTCCCGGTCGGCGGTGCCCGCCAGCACGGTGAAGGCCTGGCGTTCCAGGCGCAGGCCGCTGGCCAGGTCGGTGTCGCCGGCCTGCAGAAGGGCTTGTTTGGCCAGGCGCACAGCCAGGGGCGCCTTTGCGGCAATGGTGCGGGCGATGTGCAGGGCCCGCTCCACGGTGAATTCGGGCTGTGTGACCTCACTGACAAGCCCGGCTTGCAGGGCATGCCGGCTGCTGATGGGCTCGCCGGTGAGCACCATTTGCATGGCCAGGGGCTTGCCGACGGCGCGCAGCAGGCGTTGGGTGCCACCGGCACCGGGCATGATCCCCAGGTTGATTTCCGGTTGGCCGAAGCGGGCATCACTGCCTGCCACGATGATGTCCGCGCACATGGCCAGCTCACAGCCGCCACCCAGGGCGTAGCCGTTGACGGCAGCGATCAGCGCTTTGGGGAATGCCGCGATGGTGCGCCAGTGGGCAATGCGGGGGTCGTCGAGCATGCCCACCAGGTCACGTTCAGCCATTTCCGCGATGTCGGCGCCGGCAGCGAAGGCCTTGAGGTTCCCTGTGATGACCACGGCCGCCACCTGATCATCCTGCGCAGCGGCTTCGAGGGTGGCAGCAAGTTCCGCCAGCAGTGCGGTGCACAACGCGTTCAGGGCGTCTGGACGTTGCAGGGTGACCAACTGGACGCCGTTTGCAGGTGGCTGCACATCAAGGTATCGCGGCATGTCGGGTTCCTCGGGCTGCACGCACGGCGCGTCAAGGCACCGGCTTTTATTGGAGTTGTTTGCAGGGGCGTCACACGCAGGTGGCGGCCTCGGTGACCAAGTATATGTCACATGCGATACTGACAATCAACATCGAAATTGTATTTGCGTATCCCTTGTTTGCATCACTTAATCGACGAAGCATGCGGCTTGAAGGCGTTGATCCGGACCTTAATCGCGCAGTTATGCTGAAGATCTCAACGTTGACGTGCTCTAAAACGTGATACAAAATCGATTCATGTATCGAATTTTTTAGGGGATATTACAATGCCTTGTTATCGACTTGATGGTCTTACACCGGTCGTCCACCCCAGTGCGTATGTGCACCCCAGCGCGGTGCTGATCGGTGACGTGATAGTCGGGGCCGGTTGCTATGTCGGCCCCTTGGCCTCGCTGCGCGGGGACTTTGGCCGTATCGTGCTCGAGGAGGGCGCCAACCTGCAGGACACCTGTGTGATGCATGGTTTCCCGGGCGGCGATACGGTGATCGAACGCAACGGCCATGTCGGCCACGGCGCCGTGCTGCACGGCTGCCGGGTCGGCGAGGATGCGCTGATTGGCATGAATGCGGTGGTGATGGACGGTGCCAGTATCGGCCCACGCTGCATCGTGGCGGCCACTGCTTTCGTCAAGGCGGGCTTCCAGAGTGCTGCGCAAAGCCTGGTGATGGGTTCACCTGCGCAGGTCAAGCGTGCACTGACTGACGAGGAACTGGCCTGGAAGCAGCGTGGCACGGCGCAGTACCAGCAACTGACCCTGCGTTGCATGCAGGGGTTGGTAGAATGCACGCCGCTGGCCCAGGCTGAGGCGCAACGCCCACGCATGGCCGATGATGGGCTGCGCCCCAAAGGCCGGGGGCCGGCATGAGCCTTGCCAGCCCCCGCAATGGCCACGCGGGCCGCAGCGCAGGTATAGTCACGGCTTTATCTGCGCACAGTCCATCCATGAGCACTCTTGCCCCCCTCAACACGCTGGTCACCCGCTTTCAGCAGCAGACGCCAATCCGCGCCAGCTCGTTGATCATCACGCTGTACGGCGATGCCATCGAGCCCCATGGCGGCACGGTATGGCTGGGCAGCCTGATCAACCTGCTGGAACCCATCGGGATCAATGAGCGGCTGATCCGCACCTCCATCTTCCGGCTTACCAAAGAAGGCTGGCTGACCGCCGAGAAGGTTGGCCGGCGTAGCTATTACAGCCTTACCGGCACCGGTCGGCGGCGCTTCGAAAAAGCGTTCAAACGGGTATACAGTCCCAGCCAGCCAGCCTGGGACGGCGCCTGGACCCTGGTGTTGCTGTCCCAGCTCGACGCCGCCAAGCGCAAAGCGGTCAGGGAGGAGCTTGAGTGGCAGGGCTACGGGTTGATGGCGCCGAACCTGCTCGGGTGCCCCCGTGCGGACCGTACTGACCTTGCGGGCACGTTGCGTGAGCTGGACGCCGTGGATGACAGCATCGTCTTCGAAACCCACACCCAGGAAGTATTGGCCTCCAAGGCCATGCGGGCCCAGGTGCGCGAGAGCTGGCGTATCGAAGAGCTTGGCCAGCATTACAGTGAGTTCATCCAGCTGTTCAGGCCGTTGTGGCAAAGCCTGAAGGAACAGCCCGAGCTGAATCCCCAGGACTGCTTCCTGGCGCGCACGCTGCTGATTCACGAGTACCGCCGCTTGCTGCTGCGCGACCCGCAATTGCCGGATGAGCTGCTGCCAGGCGACTGGGAAGGCAGGGCCGCCCGCCAGCTGTGCCGCAACCTTTACCGGCTGGTATTCGCCAAGGCTGAGCAGTGGTTGAACACTGCACTGGAAACGGCAGACGGGCCGTTGCCGGATGTGAGTGAAAGTTTCTACAGCCGTTTTGGAGGCCTGGAGTAGCTTTTAAAGCTCACCCAGATAGGTTTTATGCGACATAAAGCTAACCATGGTTAACCTTATTAATTCATTGCTTTCCTTTAAAGCACGCCAGCGTTAGCCTTGTGCACCATAAGGTCGACGAAGGTGACAGTTATGCTGGATTTCTTTCCGGTTGCCTGCGCGGATACGCTTGGGAAAATCGGGCTGCTGGTCAAGGCCCGCCGCCTGGCGCTTGGCCTGCGGCAGGCTGATATCAAAGCGGCGATTGGCGTGTCGGCGCATACGCTGCGCAAGATCGAGAGCGGGTCCGAACAGATCGACCTGCGGTCATTCATGCTCGTGCTCTGGCGCCTGGGCATCAGCGATGTCGTCTTCACATCGCTTGAGGGCCTGGAGCAGGCCTCTCAGGTCACCCGCTTCACCGAGAGCGCCGAAGGTGCGCAGAGCCTGGCCAGTAGACGGGTACGCCTGGCCAAGCCCAAGGCGGAGGATTTCTGATGCAGCGCGCCTACATCTACATGCAGCACCCGGACACCGGGCGCGTGGTCACGCTTGGCCGCCTGACCCTCAAGGGCAAAGCCGGCGAGTTCATCTATGCGCCAGATTACGTCGCCCAGGGCCACTGGGTGCCAGACCCGATCAACTACCCGCTGCGGGCCGAGCCCTACACCGGCATCACCCGCAACCGGGGTATTCCTGGTTTCATCAATGATGCAATGCCTGACGGCTGGGGCGAACGGCTGCTGCACCGGGTGTATGGCCAGGAGCTGAGCACGCTGGATTTTCTGCTCAAGTCCCCCAACAACGACCGAGTAGGTAACCTGATGGCCGGCAGCGCCAATACCCCGGCGGAAGGCATCGGCGAGGGGGCGGTGCCCGGCCTGAAAGGCCTGGCACGGTTCATCGCTGCGTGCGAAGCGGTGTATGACGGCCAGCTGAACGCCGAAGCCATCGCGGCGCTGAGCGTACGGCAACAGCGTTCCGCCTTGGGGGGCGCGCGGCCTAAACGCACCTTGCAGGATAAAGGCATGCTGATTCTGGCCAAACCACGGGACCGCTTCGATCACTACGACCTGCCCACTATCGAACATGCCTGCATGACATTCGCCGCGCAGAAGGGGCTGCATGTCGCCCGCACTGCACTGCACGCCGAGCATCCCTCCACCCTGCTGGTGGAGCGCTTCGACCGTACGCCGATTGACCAGGGCGCCAGGCGTATCCCCATGCTCAGTGCGCTGACCTTGCTCGACTCGGAATGGAACGGCCCGCACCACAAGGACTGGCGTTATGCAGGCGTGGCCGATGAGATGCGCAGGCGCGGGGTGCCAGCAGCCGATCTGCAGGAGCTGTTCAAGCGCATGTGCTACAACGCGCTGGTGGGCAACTCGGACGACCACCCACGCAACCATGCGGTGATCTGGCTGGGCGGGCAATGGCGCCTGTCCCCGCTGTATGACGTACTGCCCATGCTTGACGAAGGCCCGGCGAAAACCCTGGCCATGGCTGTTGGCCGTGAGGGCAGCCAGATAAGCCGGGCGAACCTGCTGAGCCACCACACGCACTTCGCATTGGGCCGGGAAGAGGCGGAGCATGTGCTGGAGGAGGTCGCCAGCTGGGGCGGGGCACTCAAGGACCACTACGCCCAGTTTCTGTCAGGCGAAGACCTGGACAAAGCGTGTGACGCAGTCAGCGCGGTGCGAATGCTCGGCTAGGCCCGCCCTTTAGGCAGGCCACGTTTGCCGCGAGGCGTCAGAGGGTCAGGCACAGCAGTGCTGCAGCCAATGCGGGCGGCATCACCAGCACACCCAGGCGCAGGAAGCGCCAGGCGCTCACCGATTCACCCTCCCGGCGAATCGCCACCAGCCAGAGCAAGGTGGCGAGCGAGCCTGTGATCGACAGGTTGGGCCCCAGGTCCACGCCGATCAGCAGGGCCGCAGTGGTCTGCTGGGGCAGTTGCACGATATCGCCCATGGAGCCTGCTATCAGGCCCGTCGGCAGGTTGTTCATGAGGTTGCTGGCCAGCGCCACACCCAACCCGGCAACCCAGCTTGCCTTGGCTTGCGAGCCTTGCTCCATGTGCAACAACGCATGGGCCAGGTATTCGATAACGCCTGTTTGCGCGACGGCTTCTACCAGCACGAACAGGCCGGCCACCAGAGGCAGCACGCCCCACGCTACATGCCGCAGTACAGGCACAGGGCTGCGCCGCTGGCGTAGGTGGATGAGTGCAGTGGTGGCAACACCTGCGCCAAAGGTGGGCAGGCCCAGCGGCAGGTCCAGGGCTGAAGCCACCAGCAGCAAGCTGGCAGTCAGCACGATCCCGACTGCACACAACCGTGCGCCCGCCGACAGCGGCTGGGTTGCCACCGTCAGCGCCAGTGGCTGTCGGATCTGTCGGCGTTGGGTGACCCGCAGCACCAGGTAGGTGACGACGATGGCCGCCAGCGAGGGTAGGGTAAACTGCCGGAGCCAGTCGAGCAGCGGCGGCATCTGGCTGCCGAACACCACCAGGTTGGCCGGGTTGGAAATGGGCAGTACGAAACTGGCGGCGTTGGCGATGAAGGCGCAGATGAACAGGTACGGCAGAGGCTCGGCCTTGGCCGCCTTGCACGCTGCGTACACTGCCGGGGTCAGCACCACCGCCGTGGCATCGTTGGACAGAAACACGGTAACCACCGTCCCCACCAGGAACACCAGGTCGAACAAACGCTGGCCCGACCCACGGGCGTGACCGACGGCATAGCGGGCCAGCCAGTCAAACAAGCCCTCCTGACGTGCCAGCTCGGCCAGCACCATCATGCCAATCAGAAACAGGTATACATCGCCGCCCTTGGCCACGGCAGCCAGGGCGCTGCGCGGGCTGATCAGCCCGAATACCGTCAGCAATATCGCGCCACCCAACGCCCAGACATACTCGGGAACCCGAAAGGGGCGCAGGATGACACCGGCAGTGGCCAAAGCGGCCACCGCCCAGATGATCATTGAATGTTCGCTTGCAAGCATGGGTGGTTCAGTGTCCGGCAGGTGAGGGCATGGAGGGGGAAGGGGTGTCACTGCTGCGGCGCGGGCTGGTTTCGGGCAGCGCGACCAGTACCAGCAGAAACGCGACCGCAGCGATCCCCGCCAGCGTCAGGAACGCGGCATTGTACCCTGAGGACTGCACCACCAGCCCGGCAAGCCCAGGGCTCAGCGCTGCACCCAGCCCGAACACTGCCGTCAGCGCGCCAAGGCTGACATTGAAGCGGCCGGTACCTTCGGTGAGGTCCTTGACGATGATGGGGAACAGCGCGCCGAAAATACCAGCGCCAATGCCGTCCAGCAGTTGCACACCTACCAGCCAGAACGGGTTGTCGGAGAACGTGTACAGGGCGCCGCGCAACGGCAAAATCAGAAAACCCGCCAGCAGAAACGGCTTGCGCCCCCATTGCTCGGCTCGGGCGCCCACCAGCAGTGCCATCGGCACCATCACCAGTTGTGCGGCAACGATACACGCCGACGTCAGCGGCGTAGCCAGGCGCAAGTCCACTTGCGACAGCTTCTGGCTCACCAGCGGCAGCATGGCCGCGTTGGCCAAGTGGAACAGCGCGCAGCACACCGCGAACAGCAGCAGCGTACGGTTGTGCAGCAGCAGCGCAAAGCCTGCAGGGCTTTCCTGACCGTTATCGGCATGTGTCAGTCCACGGGCCACTTGGTGATCGATGGCGGCTGCCGGCACACGGCTGACCGCAAAGATGCTGGCCACGGTCAACACACCCATCAGGTAGAACACCACCACAGGGCCATACAGGTAGGCCAGGCCACCTGCCAACAACGCCGAAAATGCATTGCCCGCGTGGTTGTAGGTTTCGTTGCGACCGACGCGCCGGGTAAATGCCTTCGGCCCCGTGATACCGAGCGAGATGGCGGCGATCGCAGGCGCAAATACCGAGCCCGCCAAGGCACTGATGGTTTGTGTCACCGCTACCCAGGTAAAGGAGGAAGTAAACGGCAATACCAGGCAACTTCCGGTTACCAGTAGTGCCGCGATGACCACCACAGCTCGCTTCGCCGGCGTGCGGTCGATCAATGCGCCAGCGGGCGTCTGGGCGAGCAGTGCGGTGACACCGGCCAGGGTCATCACCAGGCCGATGCTTGCCGGTTGCCACTGATGCACCGCAAGCAGGTAGATGGCGAGGTACGGCCCCAGGCCATCGCGCACATCGGCAAGGAAGAAGTTCAACCAGTCAAGCGAACGGTGGGGGGTGTTGGGCCTTTGGTTTTCCAAGGACGTGATCTCGAGTGGGCCACGGGGATGGGGCTGGTTGGGGACCAGCGCTGGGGTATCTGTGGCAAAAGACTGCGGCGTTGAGTGATAGGTTCCGGCTTGGAAACAGCCCGGTGAGCGCCTGCGCGCAACCCTGATCAAAGGTGCTCAGTGCGTGATGATAGGCGAGGGCAGGGCAAAGTAGATCAACAAAAAAATGAAAGTTTTTTGGACAGCTTGCGCGGAGTGACTCTATTTCTGGAAGCTTGTACGGCATCTATCATGCTTTATGCGATCCTGTACGTAATTGGCCCCCCTTTACCTTTGCAGTACGCCTCGACGATGAATGAGCTGAAACATTTCGCCTCACCGAAGGCATTGCCTGCAGCTGATGTGTCAGTGCGTCGCCGCTCCCTATTGGCCGGGTGCGGTGCCCATGCGGTGCATGATGGCCTGACCGACGTGATCTATGTACTGCTTCCAATCTGGCAATCGCAGTTCGCAATGAGCTACGCCCAGATCGGCCTGCTGCGCGGCGCTTATTCCGGGATGATGGCCGGCTTCCAGTTGCTGGCCAGCCGCGGCGCCAAACGTTGGGGGCGCGAGCGCCTGCTGGTGGGTGGTACTGCCCTGGCCGGGCTGGCCTACCTGCTGGCGGGGCAGGCCGGGGGGCTAGGGGTGCTGCTCCTGGCGCTGTTGCTGGGCGGCCTGGGGGCGAGTACCCAGCACCCGCTGGCATCATCGCTCATCACCGACACCCATGAGGCCGGCGGCGGGGTCAAGCAGGCGCTGTCCCAGTACAACTTCGCCGGGGACATCGGCAAGACCCTGATTCCCGGCTTGGTGGGGCTACTGCTGACGGTAATCACCTGGCGCGCCAGCGTGTCCCTGATCGGCCTCCTGGGGCTGGCCGCCGCGTTGGCGCTGTGGTGGCTGATGCCATCTCGCGCGTCCACCCTGGCCATGCAGCAAAAGGCGCCCAGGCCTGTTCAGGGGCAGGGCTCGGTGGGCGGCCTGCGAGCACTGATTCTCACGGGTACCCTGGACAGTGCGGTCCGTATGGGTTTCCTGCCATTCCTGCTAAAGGCAAAGGGCGCCGGCACCGCGGGTATCGGCCTGGCACTGACCCTGCTTTTCGTTGGCGGCGCTTTCGGCAAGTTGCTGTGCGGTTACCTCGGGGCGCGCATCGGCATGATGAAGACCGTGTGGATTACCGAGTTCACCACGGCCAGCCTGGTCGTGCTGGCCGTGTTCCTGCCCTATGGGGGGTTGATGGTGACGCTGCCGCTGCTAGGGCTGGCGCTGAACGGTACATCCTCCGTGCTTTACGGTGCGGTGCCGGACCTGGCGGGGGCAGGCAAACGCGAGCAGGCCTTCTCGCTGTTCTATACCGGCACCATCGGCGGCGGGGCGCTGGCCCCGGTGTTGTTCGGTGGCCTTGGCGACGTAACCGGGGTTCCTTTGGCGGTGATGGCGCTAGCCGCGACTCTGCTACTGACGCTACCGCTGTCTTGGTATGTGCAGCACAGCTTGGACGCCCACGCAGTGTGAGAGAGGTCTCCAACAGCCGAATATATAACTAAACTAAATCAATATTTAGCATAGTTATTACCGAATCACCTATTAATCAGGGTAGGCGGCGCGCAAGCCATACAGTATGACCGCCACATTCTGCGTCTTCGACGACATGCTCCCGTATCTCGAACCCGTGATTTTTCAGCAACGTGGCATATTCATGCGGATCCAAGCTCGCGTGATACAGCGTTTCGCTTTCAAATACGCCCAATGCCTCGCCATGTGCGGGCCCACTTGTAAACATGAGTAACGTACCCGGCGCTGCATGGCGGCTGAAAACCGAAAACATCTGGCGTTGATCATCGGGCGTCAGATGGAAAAAGCTATTCCAAGCTAAAATCGCATCGAACTGGCGGTTCAGCGCAAGCGTGCGCATGTCTGCATGAATCCATTCCTGCGCCGGCAACTGCGCGCTACACAGCGCCAGCATGTGCGCAGACGCATCGACACCCACGACAGATGCGCCGATTTCTACCAGGTAACGCGCTACAGGTTGGCCAGAGCCGCAGCCCAGATCAAGGACATTGGCGGCTGACGGCAGTAACGAAGCGAAGCGTTCAATCCATTTGCGGTCGATGAAGTGGTTGGCACGTAGGGTGTTCCAGGTAGACGCGTGACGATCGTAAAGATCGATGATCTGGTCTGCGGATGGGTGGTGAACCATGAGTAAATGGCATCCTTGGCTTGAGTGGCGAGAAAGGACGTATTTGAGGTACTCCAGAGACGGAAATGTACATTAGGTATCCCTCAGAGGGAAATGCTAATGTGCGCATAATGCATATTATGTTAAATGTAGTATTATGCGAGCGCTCTCGTTGTTGTCACCTGCCATCCCGAAAACCAGACCTTGCTGGGATGCTGCGTTGAACACAGCCTCGGAAAGCTCATTTACAACCCGTAAACCTCGCTTCCTCGGCTGCGTTCGCTTTGCCTGACCTTTATCTCAAGACTTTACATACAGACCCCAGCACATGCCGGATAAGCAGGTTTCTGACAGTCACCTTGCCAAAGAAATCACCCATTCCAGTTTGCCGCATGCTGGATAACTATTGCCCGGCGTGCTTCTTGCTCCCTGATACGCGCTCTATTGCGCTCAAGATCTGCAATCTGGCTGTTGTGGTTCCGCTGGTGATTGGGAGTCATCTGTTCGAGGCTCATCGGCTGCGTGTCCGGTCTGTGTTCATAGTACCTGCGCTCCCGCCAGCCCTCTGCAAGTGCATCAATAGTGGGTCCTTGCGACTTCACACCGGCGACTTGCATTACGGGAGGTGCGTCACTGACGCCCCTGGTAGAGCCAGGGTCGATCTCCTCGAAGGTTCTCTTCCCAACAGGCTTCGCATGCCAGTATTTTCCCGGTCCTTTTTTTAACTCTGGGTAAACAATATCCTCACTCCAATATTTCCCCGGCCCTTTTTTGAGTGATGGGGAGCTGGCGTAATGCGTCCCTTTATGGGGCACGACCAGAGCCACTTGCCTTGCCCGCCCCGGAATACCTTTGGGTATGGCTACTCCGCCAGTCGGGTCTACGCGATTGACCGGGTCCCCTTGACAATACGAATACATGTTCAAGCCGCCCTCACCAAACGGACTCAACACATCCGGGCATGAAAAACGCATCAATGCAGGGCAATAGAATCGATATCCATGACCCAATGCATAGCCTTGCAGCCCCTCGTCCCACCACTCGCCATTGAACGCCAACAAAGCAGCCAGCCCATTCTGCAGATAACCGTAAGCTGTATAGGTAAACGTACCCCACCCCAATTCTCGTTGTTCTATCCTTTGCATGGCCGCTTATACCTTTTGCCCATACCTGCCGCCATTGTGCGGCCAATATTCAAGTCTCTAAAACTGGCATTTATACCAGTTGGCCTTAGCGCGGGCCCAAACGCGGACCTTCCAGGCTCTGTACGAAGACAGAATTTCAGCTTGCAAAGGGCGCTGATTCGCTCAACACACGACTACTCATCACACCTACTCGGTGGACGCAGTCAGGTAGCCCTAGAGAGTAAGCACTGGCCAAACCTTCAACCAGTTTTTGGACGTGACACGATCTTGATAAATAGCATTTTTATCTGTAGCGAACCTCCCTGCAGGCCGGATTACCATGTCGAAAAGATCATCAAGTCCCAACGGGGCAGTGATTTCATATGTGCCGTCCCCCTGCATTCTAATCGCTACAGCTGTGGCAGTTTCTGGCCAGTAACGCATTGCATCGGTCGCCGACTCATAGCGCTCATCGCCATTCTTGACATGCATTCTGGCTTGGTTTTTCACAGACCACGGTTCCTTCGGGTCTACGTATCTAAGCACTGCCTCCAAGGCTTCATCTTGCTCGGGCGTGCAATGCTTGGCATCAAACCAGATAACATCAACGTCTGTTGAGACCCTAGATGAACTGCGACCGTGCAGATGATCCCAAACCGCGTTGCGGACGAAACCTGCGCCTACCCAGCAGTCGGACAAGTTCAAGGACCGCACTATTTCGAGTACCCTCCGCCGAATAGGGTCATCCGAAATAATTGCTTTAATTGCAGGTGCAGCGCCCTCCTCCATCAAACCCTCATCCGCTTTTCATCCTGATCAACAGGTTAACCACCCGATCGGCCAGTTTCCCGTAAGGTGGCAACAACATGTCGATACCGCGTATCGGGCCCTGGTACAGCACCGGCCGCAGTTTGGAGAACGCCAGGAAGCCTTCGTAGCCGTGATAATGGCCCATTCCGCTATTACCAATACCGCCGAACGGAAGGCTGTGCACTCCCACATGCAGCAGGCTGTCGTTGATCGTTACGCCGCCGGACAAGGTGTTGTAGATGTACCAGTCGGCCAGCTCGCGATCGCGGGTATAAGCGTAAAAGGCTAGCGGCCGCGGATGGCTATTAATGTAGGCCACCACTTCCTCGCGGGTTTTGTAGGTTTTGATCGGCAGTATCGGCCCGAAGATTTCGCGCTGCATCACGTCCATGGCTTCGCTCGGGTTGAGCACGATATGCGGCGCCATGATGCGCCGAGTAGCATCCGGCTTCTGGTTTTCCAACAAGGGCACGATGCGCGCGCCTTTGTTCTGAGCGTCGGCTAGCGAGGCCTGCAGGCGGTCGTAGGCGCGCTGATCGATGATCGCCGTGTAGTCCCCACGGTTGATGTCAGGGTAATGCCGGGCTACGTAAGCCTTGGCCGCGGTGATAAAGGCCTGAACCTGGCCTTCTGGAACGAACAGATAATCGACGCTGGTGCACACTTGCCCGGCGTTGAACATCTTGGCCCAGAGAATACGCTTTGCGGCGGTTTCAATGGCGAAGTCCGGCGCAACGACCGCCGGCGACTTGCCGCCCAGCTCTAGCGTTACCGGGGTCAGGTTGCGTGCAGCATTGGCCATGACGGCTCTGCCAGTGGCCGATGAGCCGGTAAAGAAGATGTGGTCGAACGGCAGCGCAGTGAAGGCGGGACCATGGCCACCGCCGTCCTCGAAAAACGCCAACTTGCCCTTCGGGAAATAGTGCGGGGTCAGCTGGCGCAGCAACTGGGCCAGGTGGTTGGAGTTCTCTGACATCTTGACCATGGCCGAATTGCCGGCTGCGAAGATGCAGGTCAAAGGGTGCATGGCCATGGCGATCGGGAAGTTCCACGGCACCACTACACCGACCACACCTATGGGTTGCGGAATAAGGCGTGCCGTGGCCAGTGGCAACTGCAGCGGGTCGGTGTGACGCTTTTGCGGCTTCATCCACTTCTTCAGTTGTCTGATCGCCGATCGCAGGCCGTCAAGTGTCACGGCGATCTCGGCGAACAGCGTTTCAAAGCGCGACCGGCAGCCGTAGTCACGGTTGACTGCTTCAACCAGCTGTTCACGGTTATCCGCGACCATGCGCACTAGTGATTTGAGGTCGGCCACGCGCTGTGCGTGGTCGGGGAAGCGGTTGGCCTCGAAATGAGCACGCTGGCCCTCCAGGCACTGGACGAACTCGGCGGGAATGTCGATTTGTACGTTCATGAGGGCTTCTTGTGATCGCATGTAGTGGTCAACTAATCTCGGACACAGTTTTGAGTTTTTCCTCAGCTTTGGCCGGCGCCAGCCCATGGTTGAACTGATGGGGTCTTATCCAGTTGTAATGATCCATCAGGTACAGGCTAATATCTCGCTGAGCTTGCTGTCGCCTGGTCATCAGACATCTCTCTGTGGCGAGCATTGTCGCCTAAATGGGTGTCCGGTTTCATTAGACCACTCCATAATGACTCGGAAATTGAAAGTTCATAAGTGGCCTTTGGCCTACCCCCGTGACACGAGAACTTCGAATGCTGACCGTGCAACATCTCATCGCCATTGATCCACTGAAACTGGAGATTGCCGCCGGCATGGCGGGTATTGGGCGCACCATTACCTGGGCACATACCGTTGACCTGCCCGACCCGTGGCGATGGGTGTCACCAGGTGATTTGGTAATGACAACCGGCGTTGGCCTGCCACAGACCTCGCAAGCGCAGGTCGAATGGCTTGAGCAGTTGGTACAGAGCAACGCTAGCGCACTGGTCATCGCGCCCAGGCAGGATGTTGCCGACCTGACAGAAGCGCTGCTGGAGGCTGCCGACAGGCTACATTTTCCGGTGCTACGCGCGAGCTTTGAGCTGGAGTTCGTCAAGCTTTCACATCAAGTGATCGAAAGCGTTCTGCAGGCACAGCGGGAGCGATTCAATGCCAGCGAACGGTTATTTCAGACTTATGCAGAGGTACTGCGCAAGCAGCCCGAAATGAGGGGCAGGCTGTCGGCACTCGCCACTGCATTGGGTATCAGCCTGAGCATTGAAGACGCTGTCAGCGGGCTCAAACTCGTCGAAGCCAACCTCGTACCTCCAGACAGTGTCGACCACATCGAACGCATACCGATTGGTGGTCGAGCCCGTGCAAATCTCATCATCTCGAGTAGCGCCAGGCGCACCGCCGATGATTCCATATTGGTGCGGTCATTGGCCGGCTTGCTGGGTGTTGAACTGGAGCGTCTGATGATCCAACGCGATCAGCAACGCGAAGAGGGTGAGTTGCTGCTGCGCAGTTTACTCAACGGTACAACCGAGTTCTCCCTGGCGTTGCCGATGCTGGAACGTCATGGTCACACAGGCACATTGGTCAGTTTGGCGGTATCGCCAGGCCCAGACGGGCCCTGGTCAATCGAGACTATCCATCACTGCCCTGCCCTTTACTCGCTGACACCATTGCTGCTCGTCGAAAACGGACTGTTGATGGGACTTACTCAAAACCAGCCATCCCTATTGGAAGCCTTAGGCACACACCTTGGCAACGGCACTGTGATGGGTGTCAGCGGGCCAATCTCAACAGCAACGGGTCTCCAGGAAAGTTTCCGCCAATCTCGGCTTGCCCTTACCCAAGCTCAGGAGCTTGGCAAGACCATGTTGACCTATGGCGAAGCAGAAACCGGGTTGATCATGGCACCCAAGTCGATGTCTGAAGCACGGGCACTGGTAGGTCGCTATCTGGGCCCGTTAATTGAGCACGATCGCACTCAAGGTGCAGCGCTGCTGACCACACTGGTTACTTTCCTGAAGAACGACGGCAATTGGAAAGCAACCGCCTTCGACCTTGATGTTCACCGCCAAACGCTTGTCTATCGTTTGAAACTGGTTGAACAGCTCACGGGCCTTAAGCCCACCACTACCAGTGGTATCGCACGTTTCTGGATTGCAATTCAGGCCGGCAAGAATACAAAGCTGATCGATTAAAATCGGCCCGATGTAAAAGACCCCGCTGCGTGGGCGGGGCCTTTTCCGTCAGCTAGCCGATAGCCTTAATGGCTGGTCGGCATCGCGAACTCTGCGCCTTTGGCGATGGCTTGCGGCCAACGCTGCATGATGCTTTTCTGCTTGGTGTAGAAGCGCACCCCTTCCTCGCCGTAAGCATGCATGTCACCGAACAGGCTCTTCTTCCAGCCACCAAAGCCATGCCAGGCCATCGGCACCGGAATCGGTACGTTGATGCCAACCATACCCACCTGGATACGGCGACCGAACTCGCGGGCGATGTGGCCGTCGCGGGTGTACAGGCTCACGCCGTTGCCAAATTCGTGGGCGTTGATCAGGTCGACCGCTTCGGCGAAGTCTTTCACGCGCATGCACGCCAGCACCGGGCCGAAGATCTCTTCCTTGTAGATGCGCATGTCTGGAGTGACATTGTCGAACAGCGTGCCGCCCAGCCAGAAACCGTCGCCACAGCCTTCGCCTGCAGTCTGGCCATTGAAACCACGACCATCGACCAGCATGGTCGCACCCTCTTTAACACCTTGCTCGATGTAACCGGTAATACGCTCCAGCGCAGCACGGGTAACGATCGGGCCCATCTCGGCTTGGAGGTTGGTACCGTTAAGCACTTTGAGCTCGCGGGTGCGTTCGATCAGCTTCGGCATGACTTTTTCAGCGATGTCATCACCGACGAACACTGCCACGCTGATGGCCATGCAACGCTCACCGGCCGAGCCGTAGGCCGCACCGATCAGGGCATCGACCACCTGGTCGATATCGGCGTCAGGCATCACCACCAGGTGATTCTTCGCGCCACCCAGAGCCTGAACGCGCTTGCCATGGTGAGCGCCGGTTTCATAGATGTGGTTGGCGATCGGGGTCGAACCTACGAACGACACGGCCTGTACATCCGGGTGCTCGATCAGTGCGTTCACCGCATCCTTGTCACCCTGCACCACGTTGAACACGCCATCAGGCAGGCCGGCCTGCTTGAGCAGCTCGGCAATGAACAGGCTCGGGCTTGGGTCCAGCGGGCTTGGCTTGAGCACGAAGGTATTGCCGGTGGCGATGGCGACCGGGAACATCCACATCGGTACCATGACCGGGAAGTTGAACGGCGTGATGCCAGTGACCACGCCCAATGGTTGACGCAGGGTCCAGTTGTCGATGTTGGTACTGACTTGGTCAGTGAAATCGGTTTTCAGCAACTGCGGCGCGCCACAGGCGAATTCGACGATCTCAATGCCACGCATCACTTCGCCCTGGGCGTCGGTAAAGACCTTGCCATGCTCGGCGGTGATCATCCGCGCCAGGTCGTCTTTGTGCTCATTCAGCAGCGCCAGGAACTTGTTCATTACCCGCGAGCGGCGCAGCGGCGACAGGTTGCTCCAGGCCGGGAAGGCGGCCTTGGCCGATGCCACGGCAGCATCCACGTCTCTCTGCGCCGACAGTTGCACCTGGCCAGTGACCACGCCGGTAGCCGGGTTGTAGACCGGCAGTTGCTGGCCGCTGGTGGCCTCGGCTTGGGCGCCGGAGATCCAGTTCATGATGGTTTGGGTCATTGTCTTTCTCACATCAAAGGGTAACTGCGGTGGCGAGCATTTTTTGCTCGCCGTACTCATGTTTCAGTAAATCGCGTAGACCTTGCGTACGGTCTCGAGCACATCCCATCGGCCGGTCCACCCCGGCGGCAGGATGATCAGGTCGCCGCCGTTCACTTCCACGACTTCGTCAGTGCTGCTGTCGGTGAGCAAAGCTTTGCCGGAAATGATGTAGGTAAACTCGGTGTCAGGTCGCTCAATGACTGGCCAGCCACCGGGTTGGCATTCCCACACACCGAGATTACCGACTGCTTCCGGAGCAAGGGTCTGGATGGCGATCTGTGGGTCGCCCTTGTCAGCCCCAGCACGCTGGCCGGCTGGTTTAAGTGGCAGGGCCTCGATGTCGGCGTGCTTGATGATGGTGAACGAAGGCATAGGGTTTTCTCCTTATCAATGGGCGCCGGTGAGCTTTTCCAGCAGCATCACGGTACGGGAAGGTTTGTGGGTGAAGCGCTCTTCGAGATCACTCAGCGACGCCGCTGCGAGGCCGCTGTTGATGCCGAACCAGCGCAACGGTTCGCGCTCCCAGGATGGCGAGCGGTGGTTGACCAGGGGCAACGTGTTGATTTCCTCGTCGCGCCCCAGAATGAAGTTCCGCAAGAGGCGGCCGGCCAGGTTGCTGGTGGCCACGCCGTCACCGACATAGTTGCCCGCCCATGCAATACGCTTTGTGCGATCCACGCTCACCGTCGGGCACCAGTCGCGAGCCACCCCAAGTGCACCGCCCCAGCGATGGGTGATGCGCACATCAGCCAGCGCCGGAAAGAAGTCCAACAGCGACTGGTAGATCTTGCGATGTGTGTTGTCGACCAAGTCGTCCTCGGCGCACATGCGCGAGCCCCAGTGGTAGGGAGCGCCGCGCCCACCGAACACCAGGCGCCCTTCGGCGGTAACCTGGCCGTAAACGCGCAGGTGACGCATATCATTGAACGCCATGCGGTGATTGAGATTAAGTTTGCAAAGCAGGTCGTCGGGTAGCGGTTCGGTCGCCAGTACCAGGGAGTACAGCGGAATGACGAAACGTGAATGGCCAGGTTGCTGCGCCGTAAATGCCTCGGTCGCGCGTACGGTCATTTCCGCCCGCACCGAACCCTGGGCAGTATGCACGACACCTGGGCTCATGTGGGTCACGGCTGATTGCTCGTAGATCTTGGCACCCAGGCCTTCGACCAACGTTGCCAGGCCACGGACTAGCTTGCCAGGGTGTACCAAGGCGCAGTGCTCGGTATAAAGGCCGCCCAGCGATCCCTGAGCGCCCATGCGTGTCTGTGCCTCGGCCGCCTCGAGCACACGCCACTGATCCGGCAGGCCAAAGCGTGCCGAAGACTCGACTGCAGTCCGGGCTCGTGCCATCTGTGGTTTGCTACGCGCCAGCGACAAGAAGCCTTGCTTGGCGTAGTCAGCGTCCAGCCCCTCCAAGGCCAGTACCCGGCCAATCTCATCGACTGTTTCGTTCATTGCAGCCTGCAATTGCAGAGCAGCACTGTGCGAGTACAGCTGCTCTACCCTGTGCAGCGAGATAGGAAAGATAGCGGACGCCCACCCACCGTTGCGCCCCGAGGCACCAAAACCGACTTCGTTTTTCTCAAGCAGAACTACGCGCAGCGAAGGGTCACTCTTGAGCAGGTAGTAGGCTGTCCAAAGCCCTGTGTAACCCGCCCCGACAATGACGACATCGGCTTGGATCGCACCTTCCAGTTGCTCACGCGGCGGACTCGGCGCAAACCATAGCGGTTTGTTTGGCAACTGGGACAATTCGTATTTCGCTGACATGCTGTTGGCTTCCCATCAAGGGCCCGGGGTCCGGGGGTGTACTGATACGGCGGTGTTGACTATGCACTCGTCACTGGCTGGCCTTTGACGGCCCGCTGACGCTTGCGAGAGAGGCGCAGTGCCAGATACGAAGCAGCAATAGCGAAAATGGCTATCACGCACTGCAGCAGGCTCATTTGCATGGAGGGGTCGAATGCCATGCTGACCAGGACGGCGATGATCGAAGCGGTGACCAGCAGCGGCAGCCATGGATGAGCCCACATGGCGAACTTCAGGCTGCCCTCTTCTACCCACTTGCGGCGTAGCTTGAGCTGCGACAGGCAGATCATCAGGTAGACAAACAAGAACACCGTGCCCGAGGAATTGATCAGGAACTGGAACACCGTATCCGGCCACAGCGCTGCAATGACCACGCAGCCATAGCCCACCAAGGTGGAGGCAAGCACGCCACGAACCGGCACGCCTTTTTTGTTAACGCCAGCTATCCAGCGAGGCGCCTCGTCATTGTAGGCCAGGACAAACAGCAAGCGCGAAGAGGTGTAGAGGCCGGCGTTGAGTACCGACAGCACGGCAACCAGGATGACCGCGGTGAGCATCTCGCCAGCGCCAGGAATGCCAATGTGCTCCAGCGTGGTCACGAAGGGAGATTTGCCTGGCGTCAGGCTGGTCCATGGCTGGGCGACAACGATGAAAAAAGTAGCCAGTACAAAGAACACCAGGATGCGTACCATGACGGTGTTCACTGCCTTGCGGATGTTGCGAGTCGGGTCTTCCGATTCTGCCGCAGCGAGTGTTGCAACTTCGACACCTGTCATCGAGAAGATCACCACGACGACACCCGTGAACAGTGCACCAATGCCATGAGGCAAGAAGCCGCCATGCTGGGTCAGGTTGTCAAACGTGGCAGTGGAGTTCGGCCACAGATGGAACACGTATGCACCTGCCACGAGCAGGAACACAACGATGGCGGCCACTTTGACCCCGGCGAACCAGTATTCGGCCTCGCCAAAAGAATGCACCGACATCATGTTCAGCAAGGTCATGCTGATCATCAGTCCCAAAGCAATGACCCAGACCGGAATATCCGGGAACCAGCCATTGATGATCTGGCCGCCAACCACGGCCTCGAAGCCAACCACAATCACCCAGAAATACCAGTACAGCCAACCGGTCATGTACCCAGCCGGCCGGCCAAACGCCATTCGGGCGTAGTCAACAAAAGAACCCTTGGTGGGATGTGCCGCGGCCATCTCACCGAGCATACGCATGACCAGGGCGACGATGATGCCGGTGATGGCATAGGTGAGAAACGCACCCGGACCGGTTGAGGCGATGACAGCGCTGGAACCGACGAACAGACCTGCACCAATAACGCCGCCAAGGGCAAGCATGCTGATGTGGCGTGTTTTCAGTGATCGTTTTAGGCGCGGGTCATGCGCTGACTGAATGGGCATGGGGTGTCTCCTTTTATTATTGTTCAACGCTTGAACAGGAGACTAAAACGCCTTCGGGGTACTGGATATCGTTAAATATTCAGTGGTGCGGGGGTGCAGTTGTACAAGTGTATGAACCCTCATTGGGCTACTTGCCAGGACGCTGGTTAACAGCGATGCACCAACGCAGACATGCTAACGTCGAAGCGCCCTACTCCACCAAACCATTGCGGGTGTGATATCAGCGAACAGCGCGGCACAGGGCCAGTGCTCATCGCCAGCTTACACGGACCCTCCATTGCGCAAACGATCCCACTGCTGCACCAGAAATACACCCGCACTGCCAAGCCAGGCGAGCCAGGTGAGTGCCACTTGCCAGTGTGTGAATATGGCTTGCGGCTGCCCCATAAAAAACAAGGTCGCTACCAGCGACAGCAGCAAGGCGATGATCGCCAGCGGCACCCGCGCCAGCCCCGTCAGCCAGCCAGGCACTCCCCACCGACCCAATGCAGTGAGCCCGCCCAACAGCAGTGATATCACCGACAACAGCATTGGAATAATAAAAAGCGCCACCGCCGGCTCGACCTCACCGCCATCTTCACCAGGCATGTAGTAGCTTGCGTACCAGATCTCTCCACATAGGTGCAGCGCGATGAAAATCACGACGATTGGGGCAAACGGAAAGATCAGCATGCTGATGACGGGGGTGCGGGTGTTCATGTGCTCTTCCTTGGGCTCAGCTAAAAGGTGTGCGGGTCAGGCCTGACACTACAGTTATCCGAATTCGGGCGCCTGTTTCCACAATGCCCGCGAAAGCGCCTATCTTAGTGCAAGCTGCCACCCCAGGTTAACTACGTCCGAACTTCGAAGGAGACCTGCAATGCAAACCACAGGCAATACCATCCTCATCACTGGTGGCGGCAGCGGTATCGGCCGTGCGCTCGCCGAAGCCTTTCTGGCGCTGGGCAATGAAATCATCATCGCCGGGCGCCGCGAGGGGGTGCTTAAGCAAGTAGCCGAGGCTAACCCTGGCCTGCACTACGTGGTATTGGACACCAGCGACCCGGAAGCCACGCAAAGGGTCGCCAGACAATTGATCAACGATTACCCACGACTCAACGCAGTGATCCATTGCGCCGGCATCATGCGTGGCGAACCCCTGCGTAACGGCGCCACAGAGCTCGAGGCTACGGTCGCCACCAACCTGGTGGGGCCGATCCGCCTCGATGGGTTGCTGTTGCCGCATTTCTTGACCCTACCCCATGCTGCCATCGTGACAGTGTCGTCGGGCCTCGCCTTCATGCCACTGGCACTCACCCCCAGCTATTGCGCGACAAAGGCAGCAGTGCACTCCTACAGCCAGTCGCTGCGCTATCAGCTCAAGGACACGGCGGTGAAAGTTCACGAGTTGGTGCCGCCCTACGTACAGACCGAGCTGATGGGCGAGCGCCAGGCCAACGACCCGCATGCCATGCCACTGAAGGATTTCACCGACGAAGTCATGGGCATTTTCCAGCGTTCGCCTGATGCCGAGGAGATTCTGGTCGAGCGCGTGAAGCCGCTGCGGTTTGCGGAGGTCAACGGCGGGTATGCCGAGTTCTTCAAGCAGTTCAATGACCGGATGGTCGCTGCGCGGGTCGGCGAATAACGGCTGCACGTTGTCAGGTAGCCCCTATACCCTTGGGTATATTTACCCCACGGCCCCTCGCCTCTAGTTTTGGTACTACAACCACAACAGGCGAGGCACCTATCCATGGACCGTTTGAAAGGCAAAGTAGCACTCATCACCGGCGGCGCGGGCGGTTGCGGCCTGGCTGTATCTGAACGCTTCGCCGCAGAGGGTGCCAAGGTCGTGATCCTGGACTTGCCAACCAGCCAGGGGGAGTCGGTCGCAGCGCGAATCAATGCCCAGGGCGGCCAGGCGCTGTTTGTTGCCGCCGACGTATCCCAGGCCGACCAGGTACATCGCGCGGTAGCCCAAGGGCACGCGCACTTTGGCCCGATCACCGTGCTGCTGAACCACGCGGGCATCATTGCAGCCGGGCCCTTTCTGGAAACCAGTGAAGCTGACTGGGACAGGCTGATGAGTATCAACGTCAAGAGCATGTTCCTGGTCACCAAGGCTGTGTTGCCCGGGATGCTCGCCGCCGGCGGTGGCAGCGTGATCTGCACGTCGTCTATCTCGGCGGTGGTTGGCACGCCGATGGAGGTGCTGTATTGCACGACCAAAGGTGCCTGCCACATGTTCGCCCGCGCGCTGGCAGTGGAGTACCGCGATCAGAACATCCGCAGCAACGCCATTTGCCCAGGCTTCATCGGCACCGCCCATGGCCGCCGCGAACTGGACCTGCTGCGCGGCTACGGTGTCGACGCGTCCGATGAAGCGATCAGGAGCATGCAGGGCCGTCTGTGTGAGCCCAGCGAAGTGGCAAATGCTGCGCTGTTCCTGGCCAGCGATGAATCCAGCTTCGTCAGCGGCTCGCACCTGTTCGTCGACAATGCCTACACCGCGATGTAATCCCTAGGCGCCAGAACAAGAATAACGTGCAGCACCCTTCAATTCTGCCCCAAGCCAATTCCAACAAGAGAGAGGCAGCAGATGGAAAACATAGGCATTTACGTCATCTACGTGATCATGGTGTGTGCAGCGATTGGCGCAATAGCATCGATCGTGAATGCGGAATCAGAGTTGGGCAAGGAGTTCACCGCCGGTTTGCACAGTATCGGCCCCATTTTCATTCCCGTCGCCGGGATCATGGCCGCCATCCCCTTTATTTCCAGCTTCATCAGCCAGGTCATCGGCCCGGTGTTTCTCGCGATGGGTGCAGACGCCGGTATCGCGGGGCCGATCTTCATAGCATCGGACCTGGGGGGCTATCAACTGGCACAAGCGCTTTCGCACAGCCCTGAGGGCTGGATCCTCGGCCTGATTACCGGTTTCCAGTGCGGCTCCACGGTGATCTTCGTGATTCCGGTGGGGCTGGCCATGCTCGACAAGGCCGACCACAAGTACATGGCATTGGGCATCATGGCCGGTTTGCTCAGCATACCCATCAGTATTGTGTTCATCGCCATGGGCATGCAAGCCATGGGACTGGGCGTACGCCCGGATATCGCCACCACCGGGGTCGCCACCCAGGCTCTGCATTTCACACTATTGAGCGTGTTGCGCAACCTTTTACCGTTGATCGTGTTCTGCGGGGTGCTGGCCGCAGCACTGCGCTACTTGCCGAACCTGATGATCAGCCTGTTCCTGAAGCTTGGGCAGTTGATGTATGCGGCGGTTACGCTGGTGCTGGTGGCCTCGATCGTGGAATACTTCACGGGTGTGTTTACCTCGGTATTCGGTAGCTGGGGGTTTGCGCCAATCATTGCCGACAAGGCCGACCAGTTCCGGGCGCTTGAGATTGCCGGCTATGTAGGCATCATGCTCTGCGGTGCTTTCCCGATGGTGTACCTGATAAAACGCTACCTGTCGCGGCCAATCGAGATGTTGGCATCCAGGCTCGGCTTGTCTGCCGTTGGGGCTGCCGGGATGCTGGCCGCTTCGGCCAACATCCTGGCGATGTTCCGCCTGGTCGCCGACATGCCGCCGAAAGACAAAGTACTGGTAATTGCGTTTGCCGTGTGCGCGGCATTCACCTTCGGCGATCATCTGGCCTACTCGGCCAACTTCCAGCCCACCCTCATCGGGCCGCTGATCGTGGGTAAACTCGCCGGCGGCATTCTGGGTATGGTATTGGCCTACTGGCTTGCAGTACCCAAAGCCGTGGAGCTTGGACGCCAGGCGTTACAGGCCGAAGCCATGCCGGCCAGCCCAGTATTGCGCTGACAGGCCGGGTCATCGTTCAATGCCGCTTGGGCTTGCAGAGCCAAGCGGCGTTTGCGCTTCTCCAAATCATCAGGCCACAGAAATGAACAGCGACAACGCCAGCCAGTTGGCCGCAGTCATACGCAGCATCGGTACCGATGCATTGGGCCCCGCGCTCGACGCAGCGCTTGGCAGCGTGATCGGTTTCGACATGAGCTGCGCCTACCTGTTTGGGTTCAATCAGCCGGCAGTGCTGGTACACGATGGCTACAATCACCGCGTTGCCGAGCGCACGCTGAAGGCCTACTTGCGTGGGGGTTATCTGCTGGACCCGTTCTACGTGGCCTGCACCAACAATCACCCATCCGGCCTCTGGCGCATGAGCGAGCTGGCGCCCGACAGCTTCTATGCCTCCGGCTTTTCCATCTCTCAGGACATTCACCCATGTGTGTCCTCGCACCACGGCAGCCTCATCGAGGAAGTGGGTTTCATCGTGCCGATACGGCCCCGCATGGCACTGGTCTACTCGCTGATGCGGGGGCTGGACACAGGGCCTTTCGATAACCGTGAAGCACAGTGGCTGTCGACACTAACGCCGGTTATCGATGCCCTCTTCAACCAGCACCTGCGCCTGGCCCATGCCGACGAGCTGGTCGACCAGGAGGCGTCAGACAGCCAGTTGGAAGACGCGTTTGTCGACATTCTGCAGGGCCAACTGACCGAGACGCAGCGACAGGTGGCCAAGCTGATTCTTCAGGGACACAGCAGCCAGTCCATTGCGCGTGAACTTCGGATCTCAGAAGGTACGGTCAAGGTTCACCGGCACAACATCTGGCAGCGCCTGGGTATCACCGGTAACGCCGAGTTGTTTCGTTTGTTCATCGGTTATCTCACGAAGAACAGCTGATTGAGAGCCGATACCGTCAGCAGCGCTGCGTCGCCCCCTTACACCTTGGCCAGTTCGCCGATCTTCTCCAACCGTGCCCGCACGATGTTACGGCTTATGCTCAGCAGCCGCCCTGTCTGTAACTGGTTGCCATGGCAATAGCGATACGCTGCCCTGAATACGGTTTCTTCGATATGTTCATACAAGTCAGGCACGTTTTGCTCGAACAGTGCCAGCAGCGCACTTTCCAGGCTGGGCGGCGCCGAGCCTGCGTTTGTAACAGATACCGAAACGGACTGCGCCGTCACCTGCGGGCGCATGTCGACCAGGTGTAGGTCGGCGGGGGCGACCACCTGGAAGCGGCATACCAGCAGTGCGTGATGGATAGCATTCTCCAGCTCGCGGATGTTGCCGGGCCAACTGTGTTCGAGCAACTTGCGTTCGGTATCCTGGCTGAGCGATGCGCGCTCGTAACCCAGGCGTCGGCAGTGTTCCTCGATAAAGAACTCCGCCAGGGGAAGGATATCACCCGGTCGCTCGCGCAGCGGCGGCAGACGTATGGTCGCCACATGCAGTCGGTAGAACAAGTCTTCCCGGAAATGCCCCGCTACCACCGCGTCAGCCAGGTTGACATTAGTGGCTGCCACCAATCGCACATTGATAGGGATTGGGGTGCGGGAGCCCAGACGCACGACTTCACGCTCCTGGAGTACCCGCAGCAGCTTGACCTGCATGTTCAGTGGCAGATCACCAATTTCGTCGAGGAACAATGTGCCGCCATTGGCTGCCTCGAACCACCCTGCCTTGTTTCCGGTTGCACCCGTGAACGCACCTTTCTCATGCCCAAACAGTTCACTTTCCACCAGTGTTTCGGCAAATGCACCGCAGTTTACTGCCACAAACGGCTCGCGCCCGCGCCGGCTAAGTTGATGAATATGGCGCGCGACCAGCTCTTTGCCGGTACCTGTTTCACCAATGATCAGCGTGTTGGCTTCGCTGGGTGCCAGGCGCTCGATGCGGCTGAGCAGCTCCTGAGACCGTGGATCCTTGAACACGAGCACAGTGGCACGCACCGATTTGGTCAGTTCACGGGCATTGGGGTGAGTAATTAGCGACATGGGGCATTCCTGGCAGTTGGCGCGCAGGCCCATAGTGCATGAAACAAATTAGATCAAAAAATTATTAATTAATATTTACATATATGGATTAGAAATATACGTCTTTCCGGACGATTACTGCTTCTCCAGCAGCAGCCTACCAACACTTCCCTGCACGCCCGCCAGCAACTCAAGCAACTCGCCGCTGCGCCAGGGGGAGCGCTCAGGCCCCGTTCTACGCGGCCTGCACCGTTATTATTCTAGCTGGCATGTATTTCGCTCCAGGGCCGTCATACCCATCTGGAGTCGACCATGAACAATCCCTGGCGCAACGCCCTCCCCCTGCTGCTTGGCCTGATCATCAGCCTGGGTGCCGCAGCGGCACAGCCTCCGGTGGCCGTGCGCATTGCCATTGTTGCATTCACCCAAGGGGGAGCACCGGTGTTCGGTGGTATCGCCGGCCGCGTGATCGAAGAGGGCTGGCTGGAAGAGCAACTGACGGCTCGCGGCGTGAAACTGCAGTGGACCGCGCTGCCCCATGCGGGCGCGGGGCCGCAGATCAACGAAGGTTTCAGTAACGACAGCCTGGACTTTGCCGTACGTGGCGATCTGCCCTCAGTGATCGCCGGTGCCGGCCAGGTACCGGGCAAGCTGGTGGTGCCGGGTGGCAGCGGCAACAACATCTACCTGGTGGTGCCGAGCGACTCGACGGTGCGCAGCATCCAAGACCTCAAGGGCAGGCGCCTGGCCTTGCACCGCGGCCGCCCATGGGAGTTTGCCTTCAGCAACTTCCTGCAAAGCCAGGGCCTGGCACTCAGTGACTTCAAGATTGCCAACCTCAACCCGCAAGTGGGCGCCGCTGCAGTGTCCGCCGGCAAGGTCGACGCCGCCGTGCTGCTCAACGAAGCCTATGCCCTGGAAGACAAAGGCGTGGCGCGCATCCTCTGGTCGACCAAGCAAGGCGCCAACGACTGGCGGCTGGTTTCTGACCTGTGGGGCACTGACCGCTTCGTGCAGCAGCACGCCGACCTGACACAACTGGTGGCCACGGCTTGGGTGCGCGCTGCCTGGTGGATTTCCCAAGAGCAGAACCGCGATGGCTACTACGCGCTGTCCTCCCGCGCCGGTGTCAGCGAAAGCGTGCTGCGCCGTGACGACCAGGACGACCCGGTCGCGTGGAAAGCGCGCTGGGCGCCGAAAACCGATGCCCAGCTCAAGGCCCACTACGACGCCCTGGGCCAGTACGCCCTGGCAAACCGGCTGATCCGCACGCCCTACGACATTACCCCCGACCTCGCCACGGGCTTTACCCGCCAGGCGCTGATCGACCTGCAACTGACCCACTACTGGCCGTCCCTCGACGCCCAGATCAGCCAACAACCTTGAGAGCCTTACCCATGAAACTGCCTGCTTCGCTCGTCTTCGGCCTCAGCGCCCTGGCCCTTTCCATCGGTGCCATGGCCGCCGAAACCTACGCGCCCAAACCCGACCCGCAACAGGGCGATGGCCGTGTCTCGGCCTTCTACACCTGGAGCAAGGCCATCCCCGCCACGCCCGGGAAACTGCTACGCAGCGAACCACTGGACCAGGCGCTCAGCCTGCCCAATGCGGCCAGCGCGCAACGCATTCTGTACACCTCCCTGGATGGCATCGACGGCAAGACCCCCGTCGTGGTGTCCGGCGCACTGTTCATTCCTAAAGGCAAGGCCCCGGCAGGCGGCTGGCCGGTCGCCAGCTGGGGCCATGGCACCGTCGGCGTGGCGGACATCTGCGCGCCGTCCTGGGCTGGCCGCAGCTACCGCGACGTGCAATACCTCAACCGCTGGCTCGAAGAGGGCTACGCCATTGTCGCAACCGACTACCAGGGCCTCGGTGTGCCGGGCGGCCACCCGCTGCTGAACAACCGCATGGCCGCCTACGGCATACTCGATGCCGCCAAGGCCGTGGTCGCCGGCGTACCGGGGCTGGCCGACAAGGTGCTGATCATTGGCCAGTCGCAAGGCGGCGCCGGGGCCTTTGCCGCCGGGGCCTATGCGGCGACCTATGCGCCCAAGCTGGGCGTCAAGGGCAGCATCGGCACGGGGGTGATCTACACCGTGGGCGCGAAGAATGTCGGCGAACAGGACCAAGACAAGGTCGACCCGGCCCTGGCCTATGGCTTCTACACCCTGCTGGCTGCGCAGCAGTACGACCCGAGCATCGACCCGCGCGACTTCTACACCGACAAGGCCCTGCCGCTGTTCGAACAGGCGCGCACCAGCTGCCTGTCGGCACTGGTCAGCGACGTGGTTGGCACGGGCCTTACCCCGGCCAACGCCAAGAAAGACTACCAGGGCGACCAGCTCAAGCCATGGCTGGCGCAGGTGTCGTACCCGACCCTGAAACTGGCCCAGCCGATCTTCATCGGCACCGGCGCCGAGGACAAGACTCCCGCCGCCGCCACCCAGGTGGCGCTGATGCAGGACGCCTGCAAGGCCGGCTCGGTGGTGCAGGGCCACCTGTACAAGGGCCTGGGCCACAGCGAAACGGTGAATGCCTCGCTGAAGGACTCGATCCCCTTCGCCCGCCAGGTCATCAGCGGCCAGCCGGTCACCCCCAATTGCAGCCCAAGCGTCCAGTAAGGAGGCCAGCCCATGAGCATCGAATTCTTCACCCGCCTGCCCCTGCATGGCGAAACCCAGTTCCTTCCCGGCGACCCGCGCAACCGCGGCGACTGGCATGCGGGCGGGCCCAGCACCGGTGCGGTGTCGGGGTTTGCCGTGGGTGATCACTTCACCTACATCGACTACCTCGGTCAAATCGCCCGCGCCGCTGAAATCAACGGCTTCGGCGGCGCATTGATGGTCAACGCCCCCACCGGCGAAGAGCCGTGGACGGTGTGCTCGCTGCTGGCCCGGGAAACCCGCACCCTGAAATTCGTCACCGCGTTCCAGCCCTATCACTACACCCCGTGGGTGGCCGTGCAGCAGGCCGCAACCTACCAGCGCGCCACCGGCAACCGCCTGGTGTGGAACATCATTAACGGCGGCTCGGATGCCATCCAGCGCCAAGTCGGCGACTTCGAAGACCATGACCAACGCTACGCCCGCGCCACCGAGTTCATGGACGTGGTACGCGGCTATTGGCACAAGGAGCAGTTCCACTACGAAGGCACCTACTACCGCGCCGAAGGCGGCGGCCTGCGCGGCCCACTGAAAAAGGCCGAGCTGCCACTGATCTGCACCGCCGGTTCGTCGGTGGCAGCGCGCGAGTTCGCCGCCAAGCACGCGGACTTCTACCTGATGCGTGCAGAGCACCCGGACGAGATCGCCGCACTGATCGCTGACATCCGCGCCCGAGCGCTGAAGTGGGGCCGCACCGACATCCGCTTTGGCCTGTCCATCGACGTGATCGCCCGCGATACCGAACAAGCCGCACTGGCCGAGGCCAAGCGCTTCTTCGACGAAGGTGTGGCCAAGGGCACGGCCAAGGCCCGCGCCGCCCACGCCGGCCTGCGCACGGCGCGCAAGCTGAGCTACGAGCACGGCTACAGCGACCAGGGCGAGCAACAGGCGTTCGACGACTTCTTCATCCACCCCAATGTGTGGACCGGTTTCGGCTACATCGGCGTCCCACCTGGCTGTGCGCTGGTGGGCAGCTACGCCAACGTGGTGGCACGCATCCGCGAGTACCACGGCATCGGTGTCGACCTGTTCTTCCTCGCCGGTTACCCGCACCTGGAAGAAGCCTATCGCATCGGCGAGCACATCCTGCCGCACTTCCGTGCGCAGCGCGCAGCCCTTGCCCGCCCGGCAGCCGAACCCGTGCAACTGCACGCCAGCAACGGAGCCTGACGCCATGGCCAGGGACGGTTACCCATTGAGTCGGCGCGGCTTTCTTGGCTACGCCGGTGTGCTGGCTGGCGGGCTGCTGGCCGGCTGCGGCCCCGCCGACAGCCCGACCCATGCCGCCACCGACCAGCCTCGCCATGGCGGGCGCCTGCGCCTGGGCATCATCGACGGCAACCAGAGCGGCAACCTCGACGCCCACAAGCCCATCGGCAGCGGCATCGTGCGTGGCTTTGCCCTGTACAGCAAGCTGTGGGAATGGGACGAGCAGATGCAGCCGCGCCTGGCCCTGGCCGAGTTCGCCGAGCCCAACGCCGATGCCAGCGGCTGGACCTTGCGGCTGAAACCGGGGCTGGAATTTCACCACGGCAAGACCATCGACACCGACGACCTGATCTTCTCCATCCGCCGCCTCACCGACCCACAGCTGGCCTCGCCCTACGCGGCGCTGCTGCACTGGGTGGACCGCGACAACCTGGTCAAGCTGGACGACCGCACCGTGCGCCTGGCCTTTCGCGAGGACCGCAGCTACCTGCCGCTGCCGGAAACCTGGGTCAACTTCGGCGGCATCGTGCCGGTGGACTACCACCCGGTCACCAACCCGGTCGGTGCCGGGCCGTACAAACTGAAAAGTTTCACCCCGGGCCAGCGCTCGCTGTTCACCCGCTTCGACAACTACTACAAACCTGGCAAGCCCTATGCCGATGAGCTGGAGATCATCGATTTCAAGGACCAGACCGGCCGCCTGGCGGCGTTGCGTGCCGGCCAGATCGACATGGCCAACGTCATGTCCACCGAACACCTGCAGGTGCTGCAGGCCGACCCACGGTTGCGGCTGCTGAAGTCGGTGAGTGGCAACTGGTTGTCGTTCGACATGAACACTGCCAAGGCGCCATTCAACGACCCCCGGGTCAGGGAGGCATTCCGCCTGCTGGCCGACCGCGAGGAACTGGTGCGCCGTGCGCTGAATGGCCAGGGCCGAGTGGCCAACGACCTGTATGCACCGTTCGACCCCACCTTCGACCACAGCATCGGCCCGCGCCCCCACGACCCACAGCGCGCAGCGCAGTTGCTGCGCGAAGCAGGCCATGAGCAGTTGCAGGTGGAACTGGTGACCACACCCGGGCCGGGGTTGGCTTCAGCCCTGGTGCTGGCCGAACAGGCCCGGCGCATCGGCGTGACCGTAAACGTCCGCCAGATCGACCTAGCCACCTTCCAGGGGCCGCAGCGCGACGACTGGACCTTGAGTACCGGGGGCAGCATCGGCGCACCGTTCCTGGCCAGCGGTATTCACACCGATGCACCGTTTGCCGTGGCCAATAAAACCCACTTCCACGACCCCGAATTCAGCGAGGCCTTCCTCGCCGCCATGGCCCAGCCAGACCTGGAAAAACGCAAGGCGCTAGTGCATCGGGCACAGCGTATCCAGTACGAGCGCGGCGGCATGCTGATCTGGGGCTATGCCGACCTGCTCGACAGTGTCAGCACCCGCGTGGGTGGCGCGCAGGCGGAGCAGTCACTATTCAGTACCTGGCGGTTCGAGAGCCTGTGGCTGAAAACCTGACCTCCAGCGCCATACACCCTCCCCCTGTGGGAGCGGGTTTACCCGCGAAGAATCCAACGCGGTGTAGGGCAGCGGCTGCGCCGGTGTTCGCGGGTGAACCCGCGCCCACGGAGACCGTGTAGTACATCCCCGCAACCCATAACCGCAGGCGCGGCTGCGCCCTCGTTTCTCCCACATTCCTACTCTTGAACGAGGCCCAGCCAATGCCCCGCGTGACCTTGCTGCACCCCAAATTCCAGCCCAGCGCCCTGGCGCTGGCCATTCTGGCCGGCAGCCTGCCGCCGGCCCACGCCGAAGATACCCAGCTGCAAACCGTCACCGTGCAGGCCGAGCAGGCCGATGACGACGCCCTGCCCACCCGTCCGCCAGCCTCGATCTACGGCGGCCTGGAAGCCAAGGTGCTGGACACCCCACGCTCGGTCAGCCAGATCAATGCCGAGCAACTGGCCAACGACCCGATCCGCAGTTCCGACGACCTGGTCAAGTACGCCCCCGGCATCACCCGCGGCGGCGGCCAGAACGCCGGCATCGCCCCACAGATGCGCGGGCAGAACACCGAGGTGTTCCAGGACGGTCAACGCGCCTACGGGGTGCGCCACCCGGCCAACTTCAATGCCTACGAAGGCGCCGACATCGTCGCCGGGCCATCGTCGGTGACCTACGGTTCGGTCAGCGGCAGTGGCGGCTACGTCAACTACCTGAGCAAGAAGCCCGACTTCAACCGTTTCCGCACCAAGCTCAGCGGCGAAATCGGCAGCTGGATCCCCGATGGCGAATCACGCGATGCCACCAAGTTCAGCATCGACAACACCGGCCCGCTGACGGACAACCTGGCTTACCGGGTGAGCATCACCCGCCAGCGCCAGGAGGACTTCTACGACAACGTCGAGAACAACTTCGACGCTTTCTACGGTGCCCTCGCCTGGCGCAACGACAACCTGCGGGTGGACTGGAACGCCGCCTACGACGACTACTACGACTACAACATCACCCACGGCTGGAACCGCGCCACCCAGGACCTGGTCGACCACGGCAAGTACTCCGCCGGCCGCGCCACACCCATCATCCAGAACGGCAATACCCTGTGGTCGCCAGTGCTGTCCTCGGGCGCTGCCGATGCGCAGGTGCTCGGCTGGGTGCAGCGCCAGCGCAATGCCCAGGGCCAGTACCAGGCGGTCAACGGCAGCTTCCAGGGCGCGTCGCCCAATACCCAGGCCAACCCAGGCAGCCTGCGTGGCTGGGTCTACGACCCGTCGCTCGCCGGCAACGGCCTGACCTCCTTATCTTCACAAACCGGCCAGCGCGCGCAGGACGAGAACCGCTTGCGGCGCTTTACCACGCAGTTGCGGGTCGAAGGGGACCTGACCCCGTCGATCACCCTGGCCAACAGCACCTTCTACCAGCACTCCACCGACACCACCGATGCCGTCGGGGCATTCCAGGTGCAGGGCAAGGACGACATCTTCGACAACCGCTTCGAGTTCCGCGCCCGTGGCCAATTTCAGCTGGGCGACCTGACCTTGATCGACGACAGCAACACCGGGCTGATCTACCGCCGCGAGCGCAACGAGTCGATCGCCGCCAACAACCACTTCGGCAGCACCATCAAGGCCTATGACCTGACCCTCGACCCCACCCTGAAAATCCAGGCGACTTGCTCGGCCTGGGCGGCCGCAACCCCGCCGGTGGCAACGCTGCCTGGATCGGCCAACCCGGCGTGCCGCAATTTTCCAACTACTACGGCTGGCTCAACCTGCCCGCCATGTACCCGGCCGGGCATGGCCTGTATGCCGAATCGGTGGCGCCCTACACCGCCGACAGCACGTGGACCACCAAGACCCTGTTCAGCCAGCACAACCTGCGCCTGGGGGAACGCGTGGGCCTGAACGTAGGTGCCAGCCGCAGCTGGATCGACGCGCGTATCGAAAACCCCTTTGTGCTGCCCGGCGGCAACCCGCGCAAGGACTCGGACAACTACCGGCTGTTCTCGGTGCAGGTCAGCCCCTATTTCAAACCCACTGAAAACAGCACACTGTACTACACCTTCGACCGCTCGCTGGCGGTGAATACCGGCTTCTTCACCAACGGCCTGGGTTGGGGCAGCGGCACGGGGGCCAACCAGCTCAACCCGCTGGCCTTCGAGAGCTTGAGCGTGTTGCATGAGGTGGGTTTGAAAGTGGAGGCTGTGCCCGACCAGCTGTTCCTCACCCTGGCCGCCTACAAGCAAGCCCGCGACCAGTCGCCAGACAGCAACAACAATATCGCCCGGCTGATCGTCAAAGGCTGGGAAGCCACCCTGCGCTACCAGGACCAGAACTTGCGCAGCGGCCTCAACCTCAGCCGAATCAGCGCCTACAACGAGTTCACCAGCCAGGCCGGGTTCGCCTCGGCCGGGTTCATCCCCGACAACGGCACCGTGTTCGGCGACAACAACAGCCTCAACCAGCGCCCGTCCGGCAAGTTCGATGCCGTGCAGATCCCCGAATACAACGCCGGCGGATATGTCGACTACCGCTTCGACTCAGGGTTTGGCGTCGAGCTTTCCGGCTGGTGGACCAGCAGCTGGTACCTGAACCTGAGCAAGACGGTGAAAGTGCCGGACGAATACAACCTCGACCTTGCCGTGTACTACCGCCAGCCGCAGTGGGGCGTGACGGTGCGCATGCTCAACGTCACCGACGAGCTGAATTTCGTCAGTGGCCTGGCCGGTTCCACCAATACCTTCCTGCAACCGATGCCGGGCCGCACGTTGCTGGCCCAGGTCGATTACCAGTTCTGATCACCCTAAACCTGAAAGGCTTGCACCATGTCCATTGAATTTGTCGGCATGATCTTCCCCCGCCAGTGGTCCGAGACCCGTGGCGTACGCACACCCGACTTCGACCTGCCATTCATTCGGCACCACGCCCGCGCCCATGAGCATGCCGGGTTCGACCGGGTGCTGATCGCCAGCGGCCCGGGCAGCGCCGACAGCCTGCAGATTGCCGCCTATGCTGCCGCTCACACCGAACGCCTTGGTTTCATGATTGCCCACCGCCCGGCCCTGACCGCGCCGACGGTGGCTGCACGGGCATTCGCCACCCTCGACCACACCACCGGCGGCGGGCGCATCCGCCTGCATGCTATCACCGGTATCACCGCCGAGCCGCAAGAAGGTGACACCCTGCTGGACAAGACCGAGCGCTACCGGCGTACCGACGAATACCTGGAGATTGTCCGTCGCACCTGGACCGCCGAAGAGCCGTTCGACTTCGAAGGCCGCTACTTCAACATCAAGGGTGCCTTTTCACCGGTGAAGCCGCTGCAACAGCCGCATATCCCGATTTCCTTCGGAGGTTCGTCCGACATCGCCTACCAGATTGCCGTCAAGCATGCGGACCTGTACGCCCTGTGGGGAGAGCCGCTGAGCGGTGTGGCCGAGCAGATCGGCAAACTCAAGGCTGCCGCGAACGCCGCAGGCGTGGCTACGCCGAGGGTCAGTTTGTCGGTGCGGCTGATTTTGGGTGCCACCGAGGAACAGGCCTGGCAGCGGGCCGAACAGATCCTCGCGCAGATAAAGGCCAACCCGCAGTTTGCGGCGGACAGCCCTTGGCAGAAGCGCATCAAGGGCACCGGCTCCGAACGCCTGCTGGCTGCCGCCGCCCGCGCCGACCGGCATGACCGCGCGTTGTGGATGCCGACGGCGACTGCGGTGGGCGCCTATGGCGATACCACCGCGTTGGTGGGCACGCCGGAGACCGTGGCCCAGGCGTTGCTCGATTATGTCGACCTGGGCGTGACCACTTTTCTCAACCGGGGTTATGACCCGCTGTATGACACGGTGGATTACGGGCGCTGGGTGATTCCGGCGGTGCGCGAGGAAGTACGGCGGCGGCAGGCCCGGTTTGTGGGGTGAAGGGGTCGGGCATCTGGGCGTCAGGTGCATGCCTTGGGTTGTGCAGCGCCTGTGAGATCGAGCGCCGCCCGCGCGGCGCATCGCGAGCTGGCGCTCGCTCCTACGTTTGTTTCGGGCCAATTATTCCTGTGGGATTTGTGCGCGAACGCTTTGGGGATCCGCTCGATATCGCGTCGTTCAAATCGGGCGGTCGCGCGCGCCTGTTACAGGCGTTACTGGCCCGAAACAGACGTAGGAGCGAGCGCAGTTCGCGATGCGCCGCGCGGGCGGCGCTCGATGTCACAGGCGCCAGACAACCCAAGGCATACACCTAGAGCCCAACACGCAACCTGGGCGAATGCTCCACCAGCGTCCGGGTATACGCATCAACCGGCCGCCCAAGCACCTGCTCGGCAGCCCCCTGTTCCACCACCCGCCCCTGGCGCAACACCAGCACCCGGTCGGCAATCGCCCGAACCACCCCAAGGTCATGAGTAACGAACAACAAGGTCAGCCCCTCCCCCTGCAATCGCTGCAACAACGCCAGAATCGACGCCTGCACCGACACATCCAGCGCCGAAGTGATCTCGTCACACACCAGCAACTTCGGCTCGCAGATCAACGCCCGGGCAATCGCCACGCGCTGGCGCTCGCCACCGGACAAACTATGCGGGTACAAGTCGGCCACACGCGCCGGCAGCGACACCCGCTCCAGCACAGCCTCGACCCGCTGACGCGCTTCAGCACCGCGTACCCCGAAAAAGTGCGCCAACGGCGCGCTGAGGGTTTGCCCGATCGTCTGCCGTGGGTTCAAGGCCCTATAGGGGTTCTGGAACACGTACTGGATTTGGTGACGCAGGCGCGCATCGCGTTCACGCGCGGCAAACGCCAAAGGCTCGCCGGCGTAGCTCATTTGCCCCTGAACGTTTTCGCCCAGCCCGGCAATGGCCCTGGCCAGACTGGTCTTGCCCGAACCTGACTCGCCCACCAGCGCCAGGCACTCCCCTTGGCACACCCGCAGGGAAACGTCGAACAACACCTGCCGATCGTAGGCGACATCCAGCCCGCGGACGTCCAGCAACACCGCTTCGCCCGGCGCCGCAACAGCCTCAGCAGCCACCTCACCAAGGGGCAGCGGCTCCCGGTGCGGCACCAGGCAGGCCACCCGATGCCCGCCTTCATCGGCCAGCAAAGACGGCTCGATCACTGAACACTCTGCACGGCGCCTGCCGCAGCGCGGCGCAAACGCACAGCCGCCCGGGCGCTGCCCCGGTGCCGGGGCATGCCCGGCAATCGCCTGCAACGGCTGGCGTCGGGCGATGTCGGGAATGGCCGCGAGCAAGGCGCGGGTGTAAGGATGCAGCGGTGCGCGGAACAACGCCTCGCGCCCGGCCACTTCCACCAGGCGCCCGGCGTACATCACCATCACCCGGTCGACCAGGTCACGCACCACCGCCAGGTCATGGGTGACGTACAGCGCCGCCACACCTTGGTCACGGCACAGGCGCTTGACGGTCTGCAGCACGTGGGCCTGGGTGGTCACGTCCAGTGCCGTGGTGGGCTCGTCGAGTACGATCAGCTTTGGCCGCAAGACAAACGCCAGCGCCAGCATCACCCGCTGCTGCTGCCCGCCAGACAGTTGATGCGGGAACCGCCGCAGAAAGGCGTCATCATCAGGCAGCCCCACATCCAGCAGGGTTTGGCCGATGCGCTGGCGCAGCGCTTCACGCGGCAATGCAGGCTGGTGCGCCAACAGGGTCTCACGCAGCAAGGCCCCCAGGCGCAGCGCAGGGTTCAGCGCCGTGGCCGGGTCCTGGGCCACATAGCCGACCAGCCCGCCACGGGCCAGGCGCAAGGCCTCGCCTTCGAGTTCGAGCAGCGATTGCCCGGCCACCACCACGTGCCCGCCAACAATACGTGCACCCTGCCGGGCATGACGCAGCAACGCCGTGGCCAAGGTGGTCTTGCCCGAGCCGGACTCGCCTACCAGGCCAACAATTTCGCCTGCTGCAAGGCTGAACGACACCTCGGCCAGCACATCGACCTGCCCGGCCAGCTCCACCCGCAGGTCGCTGACCTGCAACACTTCGCTCGCCACATTCAACAGCGCGCTCATGGCTGCTTCTCCCCGATCCGTGCACTGGCCCGGCCAATCCCTTCGGCCAGGATGTTGGTGCCGTAAGCAAACACGCCGATCAGCAATGCAGGCGCCAGTACGGCCCAGGGCTGCACCAGCAGGCCGGCCTGGTTTTCGTTGATCATCAGGCCCCAATCCGCCGCCGGCGGTGCCACCCCGTAGCCCAGAAAGCTCAGGCCGGACAGCATCCCCACCGCCCAGGTCAGCATGTTGCCGAAGTGCACCAGCAGGGGCGTGAGGATGTTCGGCAGGATTTCCTGAAACAGGATGCGCCAACGCGGGTACCCCATCATCTGCGCCGCCTCGACGTACTCCTGCCCGGCCACCGCCACGGCACTGCCGCGGGCCAGACGAATAACCCCCGGGGTAAAGGCAATGGCCACGGTCAGCACGATCAGCCAAGGCGCCCGGCCGAGCATGGACACGATCAGCAGCACCAGGATCAGGTCCGGGAACGCCAGCGACACGTCGGCCGCCCAGCTGATCGCCTGGTCCAGGCGCCTGCGCGAGAACCCGGCCAACAGGCCCAGGCTGCCGCCAACCAGCAATGCGAGGGTGGCGGCTGCCACCGACATCCACAGCACCGACAGGCCGCCGCTGAGCAACCGCGAGAGCAGGTCGTGGCCCAGAAAATCGTGCCCCAGCGGCGCCCCGGCAGCCGGGGGGCCGTACACCGGCCCGACCATCGCCGTGGGCGCATGGGGTGCCAGCCAGGGGCCGAAAGCGGCCAGCAGCGCCACCAGCAAGGTGATCACGGCGCCACGCCGCACCTGTGGGTCGGCCAGCCAACGGGTTTCACTCATGGGTCGCCTCCTGGGCAGGGGTGCTGCGCGCGCGTCGCCACCAAGGGCGAATGCCGCGCCGGATACGGCGGATCATCCGCACCCGGCGCGCGGTGCGCAGCTTGGGGGTGAGCAATACGGTCAGCAGGTCGGCCAGCAGGTTGATCAGCACCACCGCCAGGGTGATGACCAGCACCACGCCCTGGATCATCGGCAGGTCGCGCATCTGGATCGCGGCGTTCAACGCCGTGCCGATACCCGGGTAGCTGAAGACCACCTCGGCCAGCAGGGCACCGCCGACCAGCGTGCGCAGGGTCAGTGCCACGCCCTGGATCGCCGGGGTCAGGGCATTGGGCAACGTGTGCCGCCAGACGATGCGCCGCTCAGGGATGCCCCGCAGACGCGCGGCGGTCACATACTCGGACTCCAGCGCCTCGATCATCGAGGCCCGCACCATGCGCGTGAGGTACGGCAGCGCTGTCAGGCTCAGGGCCAGCACCGGCAGCACCAGCGACGGCCACTGCTGCCACAGCGGTAACTGTGGGTCGAGGATCGACACCGCCGGCAGCCAGCCCATGCCCGGCATGGAAAACAACAGCACCAGGCCAATGGCCAGCAGAAACCCCGGCGTGGCCTTGAGCAGAATCAGCGCCGACAGGCCCCAGCGGTCCAGCCGGCTGTCACGCCGCAGGGCCAGGCTCACCCCCAGCAGCAGGGCCAACGGCACTACCAGTGCCAACACCCCGGCCAGCAGGGCCAGGGTGTGGCCCAGGCGGCCGAACAGCAGCTGCGCCACCGGTACCTGTGAGTCCAGCGAAATGCCCAAGTCCCCGCGCAATGCTGCGCCCAGCCAGCGCAGGTACTGCACCAAAATCGGCTGGTCGAGGCCCAGTTGCCGTTGCAGGGTAAGGATGCTTTCCAGCGGCGCATCCGGGCCGAGGATCACCCGCGCCGGGTCCGAAGGCAGCGCCTGGGTGGCGATGAACACCACCAGGCTTATCACCCACGCGGTCAGCAGCCCGTAGCCTAGGCGGCCGATGAACCAGGCCAGCCAGGCCGGCGTGCGGGGTGTGTGTCGAGGATCAGGCATTGGGGTTCAACCAGAGTTCGTCAAAGCGCCAGGAGGCGAAGGTGGTCTGTTCCGGGGCAAGCCCGCCAACCTTGGCCGACGCAGCATCGAGCACGTCGGAAAAGCCCCAGATCAGCAACCCACCACGTTCGTGCTGGATGGTTTGGGCTTCATGGACCAAGGCCGTGCGCCGTGCCAGGTCGGGTTGGGCCAATGCCTGCTGGAACAGTTCGGTAAAGCGCGGGTCGTGGAAGTTGCTGCGGTTGTAGATGGCCTGCGGTGCATCGTTGTGCAGCGCCGAGGCAAGAAAGCCACGCGCCGGGGTCGAACCCGGCGACAGCTGCCATTGCTCGCGTTGCGGGCCGTTGAAGACTGAGCCGTCCACCTGATTGACCTTCACCTGCACGCCGGCCTTCAGCGCCTGCTGGGCAAACACCAGCGCAGCGTTGACGCCGGGACCCGGCGTGGTGGTCAGTTCGACGCGCAAATCGTCCTGCCCCGCCTGGCGCAGCAGCGAACGGGCCTGGTCCAGGTCGTAGGGGCGCTGGGCAATGGCGTGGTTGTAGGTGGGGTCGTGGGGCGAATACAAGTCGTTGGCCACCCGGCCAAAGCCATTGAGCCCACGGGCCACCAGTTCCTGGCGGTCGGCCAGCAGGCGGAACGCCTGGCGCACCCGTACGTCCTGGAACGGCGCCTTGGCCAGGTTCAGGTTGAAGCCGGTGAACGAGGTGCTCGGCGAGGCATACAGGCGCAGCCGTGGGTCGGCCTTGAGCAGCGCACTGTGCTCGGCCTGCACACCACTGGCCACGTCGATCTGCCCGGCGCGCAGCGCTGCGGCCCGCGACACCTGGTCCTTGAATTCGATGATTTCCAGCTCGTCCGCATAGGGGCGGTTAGGCTTGTAGTAGTTTTCAAAACGGGTGTAGAGCGAGCGCTGGCCAGGTATGAAGCTTTTCAGCCGGTACGGCCCCGCGCCCACCGGGTTGGTCACCGGGTGGTAGTCGGTGGGCACGATGCCGCCGAAGCTGATCAGCGTTTCATCCAGCGGGTAGAAGCTTTGCCCCTGCTTGAAACGTATTTCAATGGTGCGCTCGTCCAGCTTGCGCAGGGCCTGCCGATCGATAGCGCCGACCAGCCCGGCGAAGGGCGAGGCTAGCTGCGGGTCGGTCAGGCGCAGGATGGAAAACAGCATGTCGTCGACGGTGATGCTTTTGCCGTGGTGAAACTCCAGCCCAGGCTTCAAGCGGATGGTCCAGGCGCTGGCGTCGGCATTCGGCTCGGCGAACTCGGCGAGTGCCAGGCGGGTGCTGACGTCGGCGTTCCATTCCCAGAACTTGGCGTACAGCGCCCAGCCACGGATGATGCCGCCGCCCACCGGCTTGTGCGCATCAAGGTTGCCGGCCTGGTCACCATCGATAATGCCCACCCGCAAGCGCCCACCGCGCACCGGCGAACCCGGCAGCGTTGCACTGGCAGTTGCCGGCGCGCCGCTGTCGCAGCCGCTGAGCAGCCCGCTGCCCAGCAGCAGGCTGCCGCCAACGGCCAGGCTGTTGCCGAGAAACACCCGGCGCGAAAACAGCTCGCTCATCCCCCTCTCCTTACGCCGGTTGCGCCACGCCAGGCTTGCTCACTGCGCCCAGGCGCGGCACCTCGAAGCCATGGTCCAGGTCCAGCAGCGGGAACAGCAGGTCTGCCACCCGGTGCGCCTCATCGATCAGCGGGAAGCCCGACAGGATGAATGCCGACGTGCCCTGGGCCTCGTATTCACGGATGCGCTCGGCGACCTGTTCGGCGCTGCCGACCAGGTAAGTGCCGGCAGCCGGGCCGAGGATGTTGAAGCCGAACAGGCTGGGGCCCAGCCAGACGTTGGGGTAGATCTCCAGCTCGCGGGCCGTGGGCAGGCGCCCGGCGCGGATGCTGTCGAGGTTGCGCTGAATGCGCGGGTCGTCGCTGACGTAGCTCTCGAAGGTTTGCCCGGGCGGCAACTGGCGTTCGATGGCTGCGCGCGCGGTGGCCAGCGAAGTGCGCTGCAACAGGCGCTCTGCATGGGCCCACGCTTCTTCCTCGGTCTCGCGCACGATCACTTGCAGGCGGGTGCCGTAGGTCAGTTCGCGGCCGATCTTCGCCGCCTCGGTCGCCACCCGGCGGAACTTGTCGCCGAGCTTTTGCGGGGTGTCGGCAAAGCTCAGGTACACGTCCAGCAACTGCACCGAATGGGCTACGCCCGGTGCCGAGGTGCCGGCGCCCCACAGCGGGATGCCGGGCTTTTGCTTCGGTGGGTGCCAGCCGCCCAGCGGGTGATGGGCAGCGGCGGGCGAACGGGGTGACAGCCTGACGTAGCGGCCGTCGTAACCCGCCGTTTCGCCCGCGTAGAAGCTTTGGAAGGCGCGCCAGTACTCAAGGCTGAAGTCATAGCGTTCATCGTGCGGGTAGTGCACGCCCAGCGTGGCCAGGCCGGCGTCGTTGCCGTTGACCACGTTGAACAGCAGCCGGCCGTTGGAAAACTGGTCGAAGGTGAGCGCCCATTTGGCCAGCACCGCTGGCGACAGCTCACCTGGGTGCTGGGCGACCAGGAAGCGCAGGCGCTTGGTGGCGTCAATCAGCGCTGCCGATACGGCCAGGCTTTCATTGGGGCTGGAGCCGAGCAGCGAGCCGTAGAAGCCTAGGCGGTCGGCGGCGATGGCCAGTTGCTTGAGGTGTTCGAAATCGGTGTGCCAGCGGCCGTTGGGCTCCCAAGGGTAAGGGCCGTCGGGGGTGGTCAGGTACCAGAGGATTTTTACTGCCATGAGTCAGGTCCTTGTATTGGAAGGCAGGGGTGCGCATTGCCGCCGAAATCAGCTACGCCGATCGATGCCAGGCACCAGGCCCAATTCGGTAGCACGGTCATACAACCCGCTCATCTTCCACTGCTGGGTCAACACACCCGGCCCGTAAGGCCGCGACCCACCCAAAGCATCGGCCAGCAACTGGATCTGCGCGCCCTCCTCCAGCAACAGGATGAACTCTGCCGTGGCCTGCAGCCCCTGCTTGCCCCACACCGTGGAGCCGCCGTTGGCTTCCAGGATGGCCAGGTTGAAAGGGTTCTCGGCGATCTTGTCGAGGATGAAGTCCACCTCGGCCTGGCGCCGGTCGATGTACACCGGCAGCTCGCGAGCCAGCTGGTAGCGCTGCACCGGCACGTAGTGGAACGGCAAGGTCCGATGGGTTTGCGCCCAAGCGCCCAGGTACGGGCTGTGCACGTGGGACACGGTGGTGACGTCGGGGTGGGTCTGGAACAGCTTGGTGTAACGGCCCAGGCCGCCTTTACCCTTGCCGAC
This sequence comes from Pseudomonas sp. S60, assembly GCF_016647865.1. Taxonomy (NCBI): domain Bacteria; kingdom Pseudomonadati; phylum Pseudomonadota; class Gammaproteobacteria; order Pseudomonadales; family Pseudomonadaceae; genus Pseudomonas; species Pseudomonas sp. S60. Next base: position 102,618 of record NZ_JACVVH010000015.1, read on the forward strand.
GATGACGTTGCCGGCAAAGTCGGTGACGGTGGCCTGCAGCGGTTTGCGGTGGTTCCACGGCCCCCCGTAGTTCACCGACACCAGCAACTCTTCACCCGGCACACGCTCGATGAAGCCGACCGTGCCATTGGCGGTGATGGTGTGGGTTTCGCGAAATACGCTGAAGGCCGCTTCGGCTTCGGCCACCACCTGGTCGATGAAAGCTTGCAGCTCGGCAGTGACGGGGCGTTCGTTGATCAGTACGGTCATGTTCAATCTCCAGTCAGGTCAGGCGCGGCGGTGGGCCAGCAGTTCATGGGCAGCTTGCAGAGGCCGCGGGTCGACCCAGTCGGCGATGTCGCAATCGGCTTCGAGGAAGCCGTGCAGGTACAGGAAATCTTTTTGGGCGCCGAGGAAGGCCAGGCGCTGTGCGGACAGGTCCGGCGCCAGCGTGGTGTGGAAATCACCGCGGTACGCTTCGGCCACGCCCTGGCTGCCCGCGCGGGTTTCTTCTTCGAGGATGCTGTTGAGCGCAGCGCGGTTGTCGGCTGCCCACTCGGCGGCACGCAAGGTCTGGGCAAGAAAGCGCACCACCAGATCAAAATGGTTGTCGAGCAGGCGTTGATGCACGGTGATCGGTCGCGGGGTGCCGTTGTTGATGCGGTGGCGCGGGTCGGCCAGCAGGTCGAGGTCGACGCCGACCACCAGGCCCAGCCGACGTGCGGCATCCGCGGCGGCCGCGCCTTTCACGTACACCGCATCGACTCCACCGCGCGCCAGGTATTCCAGCCCCGACCATAGCCGCTGCAAGCCCAGTTCCGGGGTGGCGGCAGTGGCCTGGTCGAGCAGTGCCACTTCCACCAGTTGCACGTCATCCAGGTGCAGGCCTGCCGAGGCCAGGGCGCCTTTGTAACCATGAAGGCTCATGGCCCGGGCAATGCTGCCCGGCCGGCTGTCGCCCCAGGCCGGCAGCGCCAGGCGCTTGCCGCGCAGGTCGGCGGCGCTGCGGATGCCGGACTCCGGGCGAACCAGGATGGTTTGCCATTCTTCGATCCAGGTCAGGCCGATCAGCCGGCTGGGCGAGCCGGCGGCACGTGCCGCCAGCGCAGGCACGTTGCCGCCTTCGCGAAACAGCCCGGGCAGCTGGTGATCGTAGTGGTGATGGCCAAGCTGGCGGGCCTCTTGCAGGGTCGAGACGGGCAAGCCATCGGCAGCGAACTCCTGCTCCAGCCAGCCGAGCTTGTAGGCCAGGCCTGAGGCGGTGGGCACCGGGCAACGGGTGAACCAGATGCGTTCCAGGGCGCAGGGGTCGTCTGCGAGGTGTTTTACTGTGGGGGTAGCGAGGGACATGGGGTGGCTCCTTGGGCGTCGTGCAAGCACCATTGCAGTGTGCGTGCCAACCGCTGGAGGCCTTGATTTACCTGGGATTACTTGTTTTGCCAGGTGGTTGGGTGCTTGGCTTGGAGCAGGATTGCGGGTGGGGTGCTGCCAGATCAGCAACATGACTGCTGCTGAGGCAGCAAAATGCTGTGAAAGCCACGCAGGATGCGGCCTGAGAAGGGGTGGCAAAGATATTGCTCAGGACGTTGGGACAGCGGTGTGGCTATTCGCGGGTAAACCCGCTCCCACAGGGAACGCGCAAAGCTCATGCACTGCGGTTCCGGTGGGAGCGGGTTTACCCGCGAAACAGGCGCACTGGCCTCTTCAGACAATTCGAGACCCCACCATGAGTGCCATAGAACCTTCCCCTGCCCGCCGCCTCACCAGCGAGACCGAAGCCATCGAAACCGCCCGCCAGGTCGCCGCGCAAATCGCCGAGATGGCCGCGGACCCGCGCAATAACGGCCAGCTTCCCCACCGCCAGGCCGAATTGTTGTCCAGCAGCGGCCTGACCGCCATCGCCGTACCGGCCGAGTTCGGCGGCCTCGGTGCCTCGGTGCAGACCGTGGTCGAGACCGTGCGCCTGATCTCCACCGCCGACGGAGGCGTCGGCCAGTTGCTGCAGATTCACAACGTGATGCTGCGCGGCATCTTCACCGGTTACCCCGAAGAAGTACGCGACCGGCTGATTACCGACGTGCTCGCCGGCAAGCGCTTCGGTAACGCCTTGGCCGAAGTCGGCGGCAAGAACAAGTTCGCCCTCAAGACCCGCGTCGAGCGCCGCGCCGATGGCCAGTGGGTACTTAACGGCAGCAAGTTCTACTCCACAGGTTCCTACCTGGCCGAGTGGATCTCGCTGACCGCCGCCAGCGAAGACGGCGGCGTCGGCGTGCTGCTGCACCGCGACACCCCCGGGCTGACCCTGGTAGATGACTGGCAGGCGTTCGGCCAGCAGAACTCGGTGAGCGGCACGGTGAACTTCGACAACATCGTGCTCGACGAGCGCTACCTGACCCGCCGCAGCGGGCCGATGAAGCGCACCGGCCTGACCTTCCCGCAGATCCTCCACGCCGCCATCGATACCGGCATCGCCGCTGGCGCATTGCAGGCGGCTGTCGAGTACCTGCGCGAGCATGCCCGGGCCTGGGTGGAAAGCGGCGTCGAACGCGCCAGTGACGAGCCGCATGTCATTCGCCAGATCGGTGAGTACGCCGTGGCGCTGCGCGGCGCCGAGTCGGTACTGCGCGAGGCGGCGCGGGTGTTCGACGACCACGAGCGCGACCCGGAGAACAAGGCGTTGCAGGATGAGCTGATCCTGTCCGTGGCCACCGCCCGTGCGCATTCCGATGCGGCGTCGTTGAAGATTTCCAGCGACCTGTTCTCGCTGCTGGGGGCCAGCGCTTCGCTGAGCAAGTGGAACCTCGACCGCTTCTGGCGCAATGCCCGGGTGCACACCACCCACGACCCGATCCGCTGGCGGCTGCACAACGTGGGCAACTACTACCTGAACGGGGCCGACCCAGGGGAGTACACGGCGGTGCTCAATGCCAAGGAAACCCAGGGCGCTACACGCCGTTGAATCCATTTGGGGCCGGGGGGCGCGTTGCGCCCCATTCGCGGCACAAGGCCGCTCCTACAAGGGCGGCGTCGCATTCTGATCGAGCATCTACATGAACCACCCGCTTCTTCGGGCATTGGCGATCTACCGCGAAATGCCTTGGCGCTTTGCTTTGGTCGCTGCCTTGTACATTGCCGGCAACCTATGCCTGGCCTGGCAACAGTGGCTGATCGGCCATGCGGTCGATGATGTCAGCGCCGGCCGCGCCGTGCTGCGCCTGGCCGACGGCAGCCTGGACGCCAGCGTGGCCTGGCACTGGTTGTGGCTGCTGCTGGCCATAGCCCTGGGCCGCGGCCTGCTGCAGTACGCCGCCGCCGTGCTGTCGCTGGTGCTCAGCCAGGCCCTGCTCACGCGCCTGCGTGAACGCATCCTCAGCCAGGTGCAGCGCCTGCACCTGGGCTACCACTGGCACCATGGCATGGGCGAACTGGTCACCCGCACCACCCGCGATGCCGACAAAGTGCGCGACGCGCTGATCACCTTCTGGCGGCAGATCATCGAAACCCCGCTGGTGGTAATCGTTGCGGTGGGCCTGTTGAGTTGGTACGACCCGCTGCTGGGGCTGGTGCCACTGCTGCTGACCGGCGCCGGGTTATGGCTGTTCGTGGTGCAGACTGATCGCCTGGTCACCCTGGACCGCGCCGTGGGCGCCGCCTATGACCAGGTCAGTCAGGACCTGGCCGAAGGCATCGGTGGCGTGCGGGTGATCAAGGCATTTGGCCTGGAACAGCAGCGCATTGCCCGCTTCGCCCGGCAGGTCGAGGTGTTCACCGGCCATGCCCGCGCCGCCCTTGCCTACGCCAGTTCGCGCATTCCGCTGCCGCAGGCGGTGGTGGCGCTGGGGCATGTGTGGATCCTGGTGTACGGCGCCCACCGCGTAGCGGCCGGCGCACTGGGCATCGGTGAGCTGGTCACCTCGCTGCTGGTGGCCACCACACTGGTGTTCCGCATCGAAGGCATTGGCCGGGTGATGCAGACGTTCGCCGATGCCCGCGCCAGTGCCGAACGTATCTGGCAGCTGCTGGACGAACGCCCGGCCATCGCTGGCGGCCATGCCACCCTGCCCGCAGGGCCGTTGGGGCTGAAGCTTGACCAGGTGCAAGTCAGTGCAGCAGAGGCTGGCCGGCCCATCCTGCAGGACTGTTCGCTGACCCTGTTGCCCGGTGAGGTGGTGGCGCTGGTCGGCGCAACCGGCACGGGTAAAAGCCTGCTGGCCAGCCTGCTGCCACGTTTGGCCGATGTGCAGCACGGCAGCGTGCAGGTCGGTAGCGATACGGCCGGTTGGCGCGATGTGCGTGACCTCGACCTGGCCGACCTGCGCCGTCGCGTGCAAGTGCTGCCGCAGGAAAGCTTTCTGTTCTCCGACAGCCTGGCCGCCAACCTGCGCCTGGCCGCACCGCAGGCCAGTGACGCCCAGTTGCGTGAAGGCATGCGCCTGGCCGCTGCTGAGGACGTGCTGGAACGCTTGCCCCACGGCCTAGACACGCCGCTGGGCGACCGCGGCGTGACCCTGTCCGGCGGCCAGCGCCAGCGCCTGTGCCTGGCCCGCGCGTTGCTCGGCGCACCCGACATCCTGTGTCTGGACGATGCCACCAGCGCGCTGGATGCCTTGGGCGAACGCCAGGTGCTGCACAACATCCGCAGGCTGCACAGCGCCAGCGGCCAAGGCCCAACCTTGCTGCTGATCACCAGTCGCCTCTCCACCCTGCTGCTGGCTGACCGCGTGCTGATGCTGGAAAACGGCCGCATCACTGCCAACGGCAGCCATGCCGAGTTGTGCGAAAACAACGCCCATTACCGCGACTTGCTGGGGATCGACCATGACTGATGTGCAGCACTCCCCCGCCAGCGATATCGACATCGAACAACGCCTGGCCCGCCAGGCGCTGGACCGGGGCATGTTCCACCGTTTACTGCCGCTTTTGCAGCCCATTCGCGGGCAGATCCTTGCCGTGATCGGCATCGAGCTGCTGCTGGTACTTACCGTGTTTCTGCGCCCGTGGTTCGTGCGGGAACTGCTGGACAAGGGCCTGATGCCCAGCGCCGACCACTGGCTGCTCGACGAGCGTCTGGTACTGTGGTTGGGCCTGGGGCTGGCCGCCAGCTGGCTGGGGCGATTTTTGCTGGCCGGGGTGTCGCAGTTCATAGCCGGGCGCGCAGCGATCGGCGTGCTCAACGCACTGCGGGTGAACGTGTTCGCCCATGTGCAGGCGTTGTCGGTGAGCTACTTCGACCAGACCCGTGCGGGGCGTATCATTTCCCGTGCCGACCGTGATGTGGATGCGCTGGAGCCCCTGCTGGTACAAGGCCCGCCGGAGTTGCTCGGCGCCTTGCTCCGCTGCGGCCTGGCAGCGGTGATGCTGTGGCGCATCGACCCCAGCTTCTTCTACAGCCTGGTTGCCACGGTACCGGTGCTGGCCTTGGCCACCTGGCGCTTTAAAAGGGTGTCGCAGCGCAACTGGGCCAGGGTGGCCGAGCAGCGCAGCCGCTTCACCGCCCACTTGGTAGAAAGTGTGAGCGGGGTGCGGCTGATCCAGCAATGCGGGCAGGAGCAGACCAACCGGGCACGCTACCGGCGCCTGCTGGAAGACTTCAACCAAGCACTGATCCGCGGCAGCCTGCGCGCCGGCTGGTTCGCCCCGTTTACCGCATTGCTCAGCACCGCCGGCATGGCCGTGCTGTTGCTGGTCGGCGCTCACGGTTTGGCCGAGGGCAAGGTTAGCGTGGGCCAGGTAGCCGAGAGCCTGTTCTACGTGTTCTTGTTCCTCGGGCCGCTGCAAGAGCTGTCGGACCTGTTCGAGCGCTACGCCACCGGCAGCGCTTCAGCCCAACGCATTTTCCTGCTGCTCGACACCCGCCCAGAAGTGCCTGATCCGCCAGCGCCTCACCCGCTGACTAGGGCGCGTGGTCAGGTGGACTTCGATGCGGTTGGTTTTGCCTATGCGCCGAACAGCTCGCGCCCGGTGATCGACGGGCTCGACCTGCATATCCGCGCCGGTGAAGTGCTAGCTATCGTCGGCCCCTCCGGGCATGGCAAGAGCACCCTGGTGCAGTTACTGACGCGCTTCTACGAAGTGCAGCAAGGCGCCGTGAAGCTGGACGGGATCGACCTGCGTGCGCTGGCCCAGCACGACCTGCGGCGCAACGTGGGTGTGGTGCTGCAGGATAACGTACTGTTCAGCGGCAGCATCCTCGACAACCTGCGCCTGGCCGCTCCAGCTGCCGACAATGCACAACTGGTAGCCGCAGCCCGTGAGCTGGGTGCAGACGAGGTGCTGGAGCGCCTGCCGCAGCGCTACCACACCGAAGTCGGCCCGCTGGGTGCACACCTGAGCCATGGCCAGCGTCAGCTGGTGTGCCTGGTGCGGGCCTACCTGGCCGACCCGGCGGTACTGGTGCTGGACGAAGCGACCTCGGCAGTGGACGTGCATACCGAGCGGCGCATCCAGCGTGCGCTGCGCAGGCTGTGCCAGGGGCGGACCGCGATCATCATCGCCCACCGCCTGGCGACCATCCGCGATGCCGACCGCATTGCCGTGGTGAAGCATGGGCGGGTGGTGGAGCAAGGGGCACATGCCGACCTGATCGGGCGGAGTGGTGCTTATGCAGCGCTGTACGAAGCGTATCTGCGCAGTGCCGGGGAGGTTATGGCCGAAGTGTAGGGCGTGAAGGTTGCTGCGCCTGGGCGATCGAGCGCCGCGCGGGCGGCGCTCGATCTCGCAG